>DAIQNQ010000107.1:0-1882 GCA_036788275.1 Thermonemataceae bacterium | reverse complement strand
CCGATTGTTACGGGGCTGGGCTTGCTCGAAGCCCAGGTCTATGCCAACACTTTCTGTTATGATGCATCAGGCAACATTACGGGCTACGATACCAACAACCTGCTGTCCAAAAACAAAGGCAAGGTAGCCTTGCTCAAGAGCTTAGACCTGCAAGGCGATATCTACGTGTTGGGCGATGGCTATACCGATTATGAAATGAGGGAGGCCGGTTTGGCCAACCGCTTTTATGCTTTTACCGAAAATATCCAACGTGAAAATGTAATGAGCAAGGCCGATTACATCATCCCTGCCTTAGAAGAGTTTTTATATATCCATCAACTGCCCATGCAAGTATCTTACCCCAAAAATCGAATTCGTGTATTGCTGCTCGAAA
The DNA here is from genome assembly GCA_036788275.1 of Thermonemataceae bacterium. Taxonomy (GTDB): domain Bacteria; phylum Bacteroidota; class Bacteroidia; order Cytophagales; family Thermonemataceae; genus DAIQNQ01. The sequence goes on along the minus strand of DAIQNQ010000107.1, from coordinate 1,509 downwards.
ATATCCACCAACAAGCAGCCAAAATTTTCCAAGAAGAGGGCTATCAAGTAGAATGGCTACAAGGAGGCCTCGACGAAGAGGAGCTTTGCGAGCGCATCAAAGACGTGTCCGTATTGGGCATTCGTTCTAAAACTGAGCTTACTCCCAAAGTACTGGCTCAAGCCAATAAGCTCATTGCCGTAGGCGCTTTTTGTATCGGTACCAACCAAATCGCTCTCAAAGAAGGTATGCAAAAGGGCGTGGCTGTATTCAATGCACCTTATAGCAATACCCGCAGCGTGGTGGAGCTGGCCATCGGGCAGATGATTATGCTGATTCGGGGCATCGTAGAAAAAAACTGCCAAATGCACGAAGGTATTTGGGACAAGTCGGCCAAAAATAGTTTTGAAATCAGAGGTAAAAAACTGGGTATCGTAGGCTACGGCAATATCGGTACGCAGCTTTCTGTATTGGCCGAGGCTATGGGCATGCAGGTGTATTTTTATGATGTGGTGGACAAGCTCGCCTTGGGCAATGCCACCAAATGCCAGTCTTTGGAAGAGCTTTTGGGTATTGCCGACATTGTGAGCTTGCATGTGGACGGGCGCAAAGACAATCAAAATATGATTACCGACCGAGAGCTCGCCTTGATGAAGCCGGGTGCTATTCTGCTCAACCTGTCGCGCGGCTTTGTGGTAGAAATAGAGGCTTTGGTAGCGCATTTGAAAAGTGGACATTTGGCCGGAGCCAGCGTGGATGTATTTCCTTATGAACCCAAAACCAACCAAGAGCCTTTTGAAAATGCCCTACGCAACTTGCCCAATGTAATCCTTACGCCGCATATCGGGGGCAGTACGCAAGAGGCACAAGAAAATATTGCCAATTTTGTACCCCAAAAAATCATCGAGTACATCAATACCGGAAGTACCTACGGCAGCGTAAACTTGCCCAACTTGCAGCTCCCCGCCCAGAAGGAGGCACACCGACTCTTGCATATCCATAAAAATACTGCCGGAATCTTGGCCAATATCAATCGTATATTGGCTGAACACGAAATCAATATTTTGGGGCAGTACCTCAAAACTAACGAAGAGATTGGCTATGTGATTACCGATATAGACCGCGCCTACGACAAGGAACTGATTGCCGTACTCAAAAGTACGCCCCATACCATTCGCTTTCGGGTGCTGTATTAGACGGCCTTAAATCAAAAAGCGGCTTTTCGATAAGAAAAGCCGCTTTTTGATTTGTATATAGAGATTATTCTGTTTTTACCACACGCTTATGAATGCTCCGGCGATTGGTTTTTACTTCTAAATGGTAAATTCCTGCGGGATAAGCTGCCAAAGAAAGCTCTTGGCTCTGTGCATTGGGTACTTGTCGGCTTTCTATGGTACGCCCCAGATTGTCTTTCAATACCCAGGCCTCAATCCATTGGTCTTGTACCTCTACCTTGAGCAAATTGCTCGCTGGGTTCGGATACACCACCAGCTGGTCTTTGGCAAGGCTTTCTTCTAAGTTAGTTACGGT
>DAIQNQ010000106.1:6871-10573 GCA_036788275.1 Thermonemataceae bacterium | reverse complement strand
GATGCCACTTACAGCCTCCGAGATGAAGGATTATCGCCTGAAAGACAGCTTGGAGGTGCTGCGTGAGAGCCGCGCTTATCAAGATTCTACCGATCGCCAGCGCAATCGCCTCTCTCTGGGCAATGTGCTTTATGGCGGCTTTGGCTATCGCAATTCTTACCAAAACTACAGCCTGCGCTTCGACCCGCTCATCAATATGTTCCAATACAATACCGTAGAAGGTATGGTCATCAATTTTTCGAGCACCTTTTTTAAGCGTTACAAAGATTTGCGAGCTTTCAGTATTACGCCTGTTGTACGCTATGGCCTGGCCTCGGAGCAGCTGTATGCCAAGCTTCGCATAGGAGCCAATCTCAATCCCAAAAGGAGCGAGGGCATCAGCTTGGAAGGAGGGAGCTTTATCGAGCAAATCAACCGCAACGAGCCAATAGTGCCCTTGGTAAATATACTTTATACCCTGCTCGATGAGCAAAACTTTATGAAACTCTTTCGGCGCGACTATGTGGAGCTGCGCTACCAGCGAGAGCTTTTCAATGGTTTTCGGCTCGCGGGCGTGGTGGAGTATGCGCAACGTTATAGCCTGCAAAACAAGAGCGACTTTCGCTGGCGCGATGTACCGGAGCGGGAATTTACGCCCAATGCCCCGGCCAATATTGAGCTGACCGATACCGACTTCGGCAGCAGCAATGCCCTGAAAATGGCTTTATCGCTCAATATTCGATTTGCAGAAAAGTATATCTCGCGCCCCAACCAAAAGTTTGTGATAGAAAGCAAGTATCCGGGCCTTACTATCATCTACTTCAAGGGCTTGCCCCTCGGCCCCAGCCAAGTGGACTATGACCGCCTTGAGTTGCGCAGCGACTATGATCTTCCTTTGGGGCTTTGGGGGGAGAGTAATTTTGAGCTGAGTGCCGGACAGTTTTTCAATACCAATCAGCTCACTTTCTTAGAATTTAAGCATTTTGAAGGAAACCAAACACTTTTGGCAAGAGGCGATTTGGCCAACTTTCAGCTGCTCGACTATTATTTTTTCAGTACCACACGGCCTTATGCTACGGCACATTGGCAGCACCACTTCAACGGAGCGCTCTTTAGCCGCATTCCTTTGCTCCAAAAACTCAAGTGGCAAGAGGTGCTTACCTGCAATTATCTCTATCAAGACCTTGCCGGGCATTATGTGGAGGCAGGCATTGGTATTGAGCATATTTTCAAAGTGCTGCGGGTAGATTTTTACTGGGCTTGGTTGCAATCTCAAAATTATGCAAGAGGACTACGTATCGGCTTTGGCTTCTGATAAAAATAAAATGCAAAAAAATATGCCCATACATTGAAAAGCTCAAAACAATCCTTTATTTTTGGCAGTCCAAGATTTTACAAATCTTCGCAGCCTCCTTTGCATAAGCTATAGCAACATCAGATTATTATAACAATTAACACATAAAACTCATATTTTTGTAATGGGATTGTTCGATTTATTTACAGGCGACATAGCCATAGACTTAGGTACCGCCAACACCCTGATTATTTATAAAGATAAAATAGTGGTAGATGAACCTTCCATTATCGCCATAGACCGCAACAACAACAAGGTGCTTGCTGTAGGCCGCCCGGCCATGCAAATGCATGAAAAAACTCACCAGCATATCAAAACCATTCGCCCGCTTAAAGATGGTGTGATTGCCGACTTTACGGCTGCCGAACTGATGATTCGGGGAATGATTAAAATGGTGGACCCCAAAAGACGACTTTTTCAGCCTTCTTACAGAATGGTAATTTGTATTCCTTCGGGCATCACCGAGGTAGAAAAACGCGCCGTAAAAGACTCCGCCGAGCATGCCGGTGCCAAAGAAGTATATATGATTTTTGAGCCGATAGCCGCAGCTATCGGTATTGGCATAGACATAGACCAGCCCGTAGGCTCTATGGTGGTGGATATTGGGGGGGGGACTACTGAGATTGCGGTGATTGCCCTCTCCGGCATCGTCTGCGAGCAGTCTATCCGTACTGCGGGCGATGTGTTTACCAGAGATATTTTGGATTACATGCGCCGCCAACACAACCTACTGATTGGAGAGCGCTCTGCCGAAAAAATCAAGATAGAAGTAGGTTCTGCCTTGGCCGAGCTGGAAGATGCCCCGCCCGATTATGAGGTAAAAGGCCGTGATTTGATGACGGGTATTCCCAAGGTAATCAAAATCAGCTATACTGAAATCGCCTTCTGCTTAGACAAGTCCATCTCCAAAATAGAAGATGCCGTACTCAAAGCCCTCGAAATGTCGCCGCCGGAGCTTTCTTCGGATATTTACAGCAATGGCATTCACCTTACCGGAGGCGGTGCGCTGCTGAAGGGCTTAGACAAGCGCTTGGCCATGAAAACCAAGCTGCCAATTCACGTGGCCGAAGACCCGCTCAGAGCCGTAGTACGCGGCACAGGCATTGCCCTCAAAAACCTGCAAGCCTACCGCAAAGTGCTTATGACTTAGGACTTTTGGATTGGATACGAGATGGTGAATTTTGACAAAAGTTCACCATTTTTATATACCAAACGTTGGTTACATTGAGTTGATTTTTTGTTTTGATTACCTATGTGGGCTGTTTTCGATTTTATTTACCGTTTTCGTGCTACCTTCATCTTCTTTTTGTTGGAAGTAGCTGCTTTTCTGCTCATTATAAGCCACAATCGCTACCATAAAGCTACTTTTGTAAATACCTCTTCGGTATATATCGCCAGCCTGCTGTCTGTCGGCCAGTCTATCGAAAGTTATTTTTATTTGGCTGAAACTAACCGCGACTTGGCCGAAGAAAATGCCCGACTCCATCAAGCCCTTACCCAAGCACAGCAGCAGGGATTTTTGGAAAAACGCTTGCCTGTGCAAGACAGCGCCCTTATTCGTAAATATAGCTATCAGTTTGCCAGAGTGGTCAATAAAAGTACCTTGCTGAAGCACAATTACCTGACCATAGAGCGGGGCAGTGCCGATGGCCTACAGCCCGATATGGGTATTATCTCGCCTACGGGCATTGTAGGCAAGATACGAGAAGTAACCCGACATTATGCCCGTGTGATTTCCATTCTGCATACAGATTTTACCATTCCTACCCGCCTCAAAAACAAGAGCAACTATGAAGGTGGCTATGTGCAATGGGACGGCAAAGATGCCCGCTTCACCAAACTCAAAGATGTACCTACGCCTATCAAAGTGGCCGTAGGCGATACTGTGGTAACTTCCGGCTTCGGGGGGCTTTTTCCGCAGGGCGTAATGATAGGTATCGTAACACGTGTAGGCAAGGTGCCGGAAGCTACTTTTCATGACATTGATGTACGCCTAAGTACCGATTTTAATAGCCTGAATTATGTGTATGTGATAGAAAATAAGTTTAAACAAGAAATAGACAGCCTCAAAGGCCAACCTTGAGCCATGAATATTCGCATCATCAATCAAATATTGCAAGCAGTGGCCTACCTGTTTTTTCAGGTATTTATCGGGCGCAAGCTCATACTTTTCGATGTAGCCTTCTGTTTTGTATATGTGGGCTTTTTGCTTTCGTATAGCTATGAGGTGGGGCGGGTCAATTTTATGCTAATAGCTTTTGTATATGGTTTTGTATTAGATGTATTTTACGATACTTTGGGCATACACACGGCAGCCTGCGTACTGTTGGCCTATTTGAGGCCTTATTTGATTAAGTTGCTCTCCGCTC
>DAIQNQ010000106.1:0-6771 GCA_036788275.1 Thermonemataceae bacterium | reverse complement strand
GCCTGCGTACTGTTGGCCTATTTGAGGCCTTATTTGATTAAGTTGCTCTCCGCTCGAAGCAATTTGGATACCGACAACCTGAGCGAAATCAGCATCAGAGAACTGAACTTTGGTTGGTTTGCCACTTATACCTTTTTATTGATATTGGTGCATCACAGTGCCTTGTTTATCATAGAAGCTGCCACGCTTCAGCTCCTCGCTCTGAGCTTAAATAAAACTCTTTTCAGTACTTTTTTTACTTTTTCGGCTGTTATCTTATTGCAGTATATATTTTTTTCGCCTCGAAGACGCTAACATGCAGCCACAAAGAATTCTGGAGCATGCATACGGAAAATTACTTGATAATATTTATCTTTACAAAGTGAAAGCCTCAAAACTCTTTTCTGAAAGAAGTCCCTATGGAAATCTACGCACACCGTCAGTTTATTTTATATCTCTTATTTGGCTTTGTAGGGCTTGTTTTTCTTATAAAGCTCTTTTCTTTGCAAGTACTCGACGATAGATACCAAATAGCCGCCGAGCAAAATGCCCTCCGCAAAATAGTAGTACACCCACACCGAGGCCTTATCTACGACCGTAAAGGAGAGCTTTTGGTGTACAATGAGCCTATCTATGACCTGATGGTGATTCCCGGTGAGGTAGAAATGAGCGACACCCTGAAATTTTGCCGATTGGTGGGTATCACTAAAGAAGATTTTGTAGCCCGTATCAAAAAGATAGGCAAAGCGCCCTCCGGTGAGGTCTTTATCCCGCAGCTTTCAAAGATAGACTACGCCCGCATACAAGGAGCGCTGATAGACTATCCGGGATTCTTTGTATCGCCACGTACGATGCGCATCTACCCGCACCAAAGCTTGGCTAATACCTTGGGCTATATTGCCGAGATAAGTCCTGAGCAGCTCAAAAAAGATACTACCAACTACTACACCCAAGGCGATTATATCGGGCAAAGCGGCATAGAAGCCAGCTACGAATACCATCTGCGTGGGAATAAAGGCGAGCGCAATGTAGTGCGCGACCGCTTCAACCGTATTGTAGGGGCTTATAGAGAGGGCGCTATGGACAAGGTATCGGCCTCCGGCGAAGACCTCGTCTCCAGTATAGATTTGGAGCTACAAGCACTGGCCGAAAAGCTCATGGAAAACAAAGTAGGCGCTATTGTGGCCATTGAGCCAGCCACCGGAGAGATACTCGCCGTGGTGTCGGCACCTTCCTATAATCCCAATTTACTCACAGGGCCGGGCTTGTCAAAAAACTTTGCAAGCCTGAGCCGCGACGACTACAAGCCGCTCTTCAATCGCAGCACGATGTCGCGCTATCCGCCCGGCTCTACCTTCAAAACCCTCCAAGCGCTGGTAGCCTTGCAGGAGGGAGTGATTCAGCCTGAAACCCGCTTCCCCTGTGCCCAAAATTTAGTAAAATGCCACGGGCATCCCAGCCCTGCCGATGTGAAAACGTCTATACAGTATTCTTGTAATCCTTTTTATTACAGTGTATTTCGAAGATTTGTATATAAAGATGGCGATGCCTTCGACAGCTTGGCCTTCAACTATGAAATCTGGCGTGAGCGTATCAGCCGTTTTGGTTTTGGCAGAAAGTTGGGCGTGGACATTGCCAACGAAGGGAACGGCAGTATTCCGCCTGTGGGCTTCTTTAATAAAGCTTATGGCTTGGGCAACTGGAACTATTCTAATATTTACTCGCTCAGTATCGGGCAAGGCGAAATAGGTGTTACGCCGATGCAAATGGCCAATTTGGCGGCCATTATCGCCAACAGAGGCCATTATTATATCCCCCACCTCATCAAATCTATCGGCAAAAGTGGAAAGCCACTGCCGAAGTATCAAGAGCGCCACGAAGTAGGGGTGGACAGGCGCTATTTCGATGTTATCGTAGAAGGAATGGAAGGCGCTTTTAGGGCGGGTACAGTAGGTTTTGCCGCCCAAATGCCTTATAACAAAGACATCGTGATTTGTGCCAAAACAGGTACTGTACAAAACTCCCAAGGCGAAGACCATGCTACCTTTATCGCTTTTGCTCCTAAGGAGAATCCCAAAATCGCCCTCACCGTATATATCGAAAATGCAGGGTTTGGAGGGGTATGGGCGGCTACGGTGGCCAGTTTGATGATAGAGCAATACCTTACCGATACCATTCGCAGGCAGCCTTTGCTCAAGCAAACCATCGAAAAGGTGTTTACACAGCGTGATATGCTGCGCCGTGATGCCCTCCGTGCGGAGCGTGTGCGGAGTGATAGCCTGAACGCCGTTTTGAAAAGAAAAGAGGAGGAGATGTAAAATTGGAAAAGAAATCGTTAATCGCCAATATTGATGCCCTGAGCGTGTTGCTATATGTTGCTTTGCTGCTGGTAGGCTTGCTGAGTATCTACTCGGTAGTATATGACCCACAGGCCGTAAAGCCCATTTATGATTTTAGTAGTAGTGCAGGCAAGCAGCTGCTCTGGATTATGTGTGCGCTGGCACTTATTGTTATTATTTTGCTCGTAGATTACAAGTTTTTTGAAGCCTTTGCCTATCTCTTGTATGCAGTAGTGATTGTGCTGCTGATATTGGTACTGATTTTTGGGGTGAAGATAGGGGGCGCACGTGCTTGGTTCGACTTCGGGGGTATTCGCTTGCAGCCTGCCGAGTTTGCTAAGCTGGCTTGTTCTTTAACTGTGGCCAAGTATCTTGCTACGGCAGGTGTACGCATGAAAGACACTCGCACCAAACTTATATTGGTAGGGATTTTGGCTTTTCCTGCTCTGTTGATTTTGCTTCAGCCCGATGCTGGTTCCACATTGGTATTTTCCAGTTTTTTGTTGGCTTTTTATCGCGAGGGGTTGCATCCTGCTTTTTTGCTCATTCCGGTATCGGCCATTATCTTTTTTGTGTTGGCACTCATTGTGCCTTTGCCCTTTTTGGCTTTTGGAATAGTGGTGCTTGGCTTTATTGCTTTTGGGGTTTATTCCATTTACAAAAAACGTATCGCCACAAGTGCTATTTTATTGATAGCCTTTGTTACGGTTGCTCATATTGCATACAGCTTCAGTGTAAATACGCTTTTTACCCACGTGCTCAAGCCGCACCAAAAGGAGCGCATTATGATTTTGATAGATGAAAATGTGGACAAAGAAGCCCGTGGCTCGCGCTACAACCTGCGGCAGTCCAAAATTGCTATCGGTTCGGGCGGGGCTTTTGGTAAGGGCTATTTAGAGGGTACACAAACCAAGCTCAACTTTGTGCCGGAGCAGCGTACCGACTTTATCTTCTGTACCATCGGCGAGGAGGGCGGCTGGATGGGCAGTTTGCTGGTAGTGGTATTGTATGTGGGCTTGTTGTCGAGGATTATCTTTATTTCTGAAAGGCAAAAAGATACCTTTGTACGGGTGTATGGCTACTGTGTGGCCGGTATTTTGTTTTTCCACTTTACACTCAATATTTCCATGACTATCGGACTTTTTCCGGTGATAGGTATTCCGTTGCCTTTTATCAGCTATGGCGGCTCTTCTTTGTGGTCTTTTACGATTCTATTTTTTGTATTATTGAAATTAGATGCGCATCGCAATCGCTTGTTTTCTACCTAATAAAAAAATCCCCGATACTGTGCAGTACCGGGGATTTTGATGCTTGTTGAAGATATTTTAAGCAGGCTTCTGATGGGCTTCCATCATCTTGTCGTGCTCCTCTTTCATTTGGGCGTGCTCTTCTTGCATTTTCTTGTGTTCGGCCAACATATTGGCATGCTCTTCTTTCATTTTTGCATGCTCTTTTTCCAGTTCTTCGGATTTCAGCGTGCCTTTTTCGTGGGCTTCTTCCATCTCGCGGTGCTTTTTGATAAGCTCCTCGTGCTTGGTGATGATTTCCTGATGCGCCTTAATCATTTCATTGTGTTTGTTTTCCCAAGCGGCATGCAGGCTGTCTTCTGCTGTGGCAATTTGGGTGTGGGCTTCGGCCATGGCCTTGTGCTCTTCCTCCATTTGGGCGTGTGCAGCTTCCATAGCTTTGTGTTCTTCTTCCATTTGGGCATGCTCTTCGGCAATTTGCTTGTGCATTTCTGCTGTCTTGTCGGTAGCATCGCCACAGCTATAAAGCAAAGCAGCAATTCCGAATACAAAAAGTAAATTCTTCATAAAACAAAAAATTTGGTTATAAATATAGTAACAAATCTACGCAAAAAAGGCATGCAAGACTGTTGCAAGGTGCTGAAAACAAGTTTTTTATTTGAAATAAATAAAAAAAGCCCGACCAAAATCGGGCTTGTAATAGAGGAAAATTTACGGGCGAATAAGCTTGTCTTTGAAATCTCCAAATACCACATCTTGTACCGTAGGCAGCTTGAGGAAGTCGTGCGGGAAGCCCAGCTCAATCTCGCTCACCTCGTGGAGGGCTTGGAGGGCATCGGCAGGCAGCTCAAAGAGGAGACAGTCCATAGAGTCTTGCAGCTGGCTCAGCTTGCGTGCCCCAATGATAGGAATGACCTGTTCGCCTTGTTGGCGCAGCCAGTTGAGGGCTACTTGGGCGGGTGTTACTTGTAGGCCTGCGGCGATTTCGCTTACCTTGCGGGCAATTTGGCGATTGCGCTCATTGACCTTCACACTTTTTTCGCTGAGTCTTCCGCCTTCGGCAATGCCTTCATTGTACTTGCCTGTGAGCATACCAGCCCCCAAGGGTGACCAAGGTGTAGTACACATCTGAAAGTGCTGCGCCATGGGCAGCAAATCACGCTCGGCACTGCGCTGAATGAGGCTGTATTCTATTTGAAGCCCTATGAAGGGTGTCCAGCCACGCAGATCGGCCATGGTATTGGCCTTGGCTACTATCCATGCAGGCGTATCGGAGATGCCGATATAATGCACCTTGCCCATACGCACCAAGTCGTCGAGGGCGCGCATCATCTCTTCGAGGGGCGTGGTATTGTCCCACATGTGTACCCAGAGCAGGTCTATGTAGTCGCTTTGGAGGCGGCGCAGGCTTTGCTCTACGGAGCGAAAGAGGTTTTTGCGGTGATTTCCGGCGGCATTGATATCGCTACGGTCGTCGTAGAGGGTATATTTGGTAGCGAGTACGAAGCGGTCGCGCTGCGCACCCATAAATTCGCCCAGCCACTTTTCGCTGGTGCCTTCGGTATAGCGGTTGGCGGTATCAATAAAATTGCCGCCTTTGGCCACAAAATACTCGAACATGGCTTGGCTCTCGGCTTTGTCGGCTCCGGTGCCCCATTCGGTACCGAAGGTCATCGTACCTAAGCAAAGCTCCGACACACGCAGACCGCTTTTGCCAAAAAGTTTGTATCGCATAAGAAATGATGTGTTTAAATTGTAGAAATGATACTATTACAACCCTTGTCGGCTTTCAAAAGTTTATGCAAATACCGATGCAAGCTGAGGCCAAGACAGAGGGGCATGGATTTTGTACTGATAGAGATATTCTTTATATTTAGCTCCATAAACTACTATTTTTACTATGAAGCGCTCTTTACTCATACTCGGAATCAATATCGCTCTGCTCCTCGGCAATGTGCTGCAAGCACAAGACTCTACTATTCATAAGATGGCCGACCAAATGCCGGAGCCGGCGGGAGGTATCAAGAGCTTCTATGAATACATAGAAAGCAACTTGCAATACCCACAAGAAGCCCGACAGCTGAAGCTGCAAGGCAGGGTAATGGTAAAGTTTGTAGTAGAAACCGACGGTAGCCTGAGCAGTGTAGAAGTGAGCAAGGGTATTGGAGGAGGCTGCGATGAAGAGGCCGTGCGACTGCTGCGCAACGCCCCCAAATGGAAGCCCGGCAAAAAGGGTGGCAAGGAGGTACGTGTAGAGGTATCGCGCCCGATTATTTTTAAGTTGGATATGTAGTGGAAAAATATTTGGTGGCGGGTATCTTTTGAGAAGAGGATACCCGCTATTTTTTTTCATTGATAGAAATGTAATCTCCAATATTTACAATGATTCTGTACTTAGGTTGATTTATATTTTTATCGTTCATTTTTTCATTGTTTTCTCCATCAAAAGTGCCGCTTCCTTTTATGCGAACATAGTTTTTATTCATCTCTAATATATGCTCTTCTTTTAGCAGATAGTCTTTGATAGCACTATCTTTAAATTCTGATTCAAATAAACTTTTTAGGTTTGCTTCATCAAGTGTAGGACAAAATAATATAGACCAAGGTAAAGCTGGTTGGTAAAGAGTAGAAAAGAAATCGTGCAATTCCGAAAATGAAAGTTTGGGTTCTACTTGTTCTTTATTATTACAGAGGTCTCCTATTGTTTTGGATGAAATGACAGAGCAACCCCAATGATAGTCTTCAAACTTATCATAGTCTTCAGACTTATTTTTAAAACATTCAAGAACAGGAGGCTTCCATGCTGAGTGAAAATTTGCATTAGAAGAATAGCTATACAAAAGATGCAGTGGGATAGCTTTTTTACCACATTCAGTTATCTTAGCTGCATAATCAATTATTTTCTGAACTTGGCTTTCATTATCATCTTTTTTTCTTAGAAAACCACTATACTTTCCATCTATGTAATTATTCTCTCCAGAAAACTTAATAAGCTTTGCTTGCAGAGGATAGGCAATAAAATCCTTATCACTTCCCGACCTATAAGAGATTATTAGTTCTATATCTGCCCCATTCGTATTTTCATTTTTAGCTTTGTATATATGTACATTTTCAGATTTTATCTGATTCATTCTATATACTATCTCATCGGTAAAAGTTGTTTCCCCTATATTTCCAATGGGATAATTTTCTGCAAAAAACTTTAT
>DAIQNQ010000105.1:0-10635 GCA_036788275.1 Thermonemataceae bacterium | reverse complement strand
GTGTCTTCACCCGGCTGGCTGGCCACTTCTATTTTGCCTTGCATGGCTTCTATTTGGTTTTTGGTAATAAAGAGCCCTACGCCGCGTGCATCCGCATTGCGGTGGAAAGTCTTGTACAAGCCAAAAAGCTTCTGGCCGTGCTTTTGGAGGTCTATGCCCAGTCCGTCGTCTTGGATATGCAATACCGTAAAGAGAGGTTCGTCTGTAACAAAAATCGCGATATGCGGGTAGCCTATGGACTTGCGGTATTTGAGGGCATTGGAGAGGAGATTGAGCAAAATACTGTCTAAATAAGCAGGAATGACCTCTACGACAATATGTGGACTCACTTCATTGAGTACCATGGCTTTGGTATTGAGCAGGTCGCTGCGGAGGATGTCGAGGGTCTTGTTGATTTCTCTATTGAGTGGCAGCTTTGTTTTAGGTTGATTGGGATTGCTTTGTATCGAAATCACCTCGTTGAGGTTGTGAAGCGTTTCGTCCAGTTTGGTGGTACTCAGGCGGAGCAGTCCCAAAAAATGTTTTTCTTGGGCAGTATCTTTGGCCTCTTCAAGCAAGCCGAGTACACCGATAAGGTTGCTTACGTGCGAGCGAATATTGTGCGATACAATGTAGGTAAAGTTGAGCAAGCGCTGGTTTTGGGCTGCGGTAATGTCCACCAAGTTTTGGAGCGCCTCGTTTTGCTGCTTGGCATCGGTGATGTCCTGCACAATGCCATACCATACCACAGCGCCGTCGGCTTTTCTTTCGGGGCGTGCCTTGCCCTGGTACCAGCGCATCTCATTATAAGCATCAATGGCGCGGTATTGATGCTCCCAAAGCGATAAGTCTTGTGCAGACTGGGCAATAGAGTCTTGAAAAAGCTGGCGGTCTTCGGGGTGCACGCTCCCAAACATAATGGCGGCATCGTCATTCAAAGAGAGGAACAGCTCACGCTGCACAAGCTGCTCCACGCCCTTGCTCAAAAAAGGGAAGGAGATAGTGCCGTCGGGACTCATCTCAAACTGATACACTACCCCCGGCACATTATCAGTGAGTTTTTGGAGCAGGCTGTAGCTTTCTTGCAGACGTGCCTGTGCCAGCTTTGTTTCTGTAATATCTATGGCGATACCCAAGGTGTAGTCGCCCTCCGCGTCTTGCAGTACAGAGGTATTTACCTGAAAGAAGCGGTGCAGGCTCGACTTGGTAAGCACTTCTACTTGATAGCTGATAGGCGCTTTGTCGCCTTGGGCACGGCGCTGAAGCACTTTTTCAAGCTCCTCAGAGATTTCCGGTACCAATTGCCTAAAGTCGAAGCCTTCGGCCAATAGTTCGGCCTCAGTGTAGCCCAGCATTTCACAGAATTTCTTGTTGGCCATACAGTAGCGCCCTTGTCGAATCATATAGATTCCTCCAAAGGCATTTTCTACAATATTTCTAAACTTCTCCTCGCTGGCGCGCAGGGCTTCTTCTATTTGCCTTTTCAGGGTAATATCTTTGGCGCGGCCAATGATGCCGATGGCTTCTTGCTGCTCATTAAAAACAAAGCGCGAGGTGCTTTCTACCAAGAAGGGGGCGGGTCTTTTGCCTTGTAGCCATAGTTCTTCTTCGTGTGTTTGTCCTTTTTGCAGCTTCCGCAAGATTTCCTCGGCTTTATCAAGATGTTGTGGCGAAGTAAGCACCTCCAATACCGACCTCCCCAAAGCCTCTTCGGCGGTGTAGCCGTAGATACGCTGCGCCGCCTCGTTCCAATAAGTAATGTAGCCTGCCATATCGCTGGCCACTACGGCCTCACTGATAAAGTTGAGCATCAGTGAGTTGAGCTTCAGCGTAGCTTCGGCTTTGCGCTGCGCCGTGATGTCCAAGCCGATGCAAAGTACTTCGTCCACTTGGTTGTTGAAGCCCAGCAGGCCTACCATCTCCCATGTGGCGATTTTTTCGTTGCCATTGGGTAGGGCTTGGCTCAGCGTGATTTTATGAGGTTTTTGCGGATATTGAATAGCTTTTTGGAGCGTCTGCTTGTATGCTTGTTGTGCCTCATCTTGTAGTTGTTCAAAAGCTTTTTTTCCTTTTAGAGTGCTCATATCAAGCTGATAATCGCGGCGATAGCGTTCATTCAGATAAGAAAATTCTTCTTGAGGAATCTGTATTTTCAGGATATACAACTCTTGGCTTTCTACAATCACCTTGTAAAACTCGGCATCTTCCAAGGCCTTGAAGTCGCTTTCTTCGGCGGAATTGCTCGGTGGGAGGCCGCCTGATAGTTTTTCATCTTCCAAAGTATCGAAAAAGCTGATTACGTGCAGGCTTTCTGCCGCATTGCCTTGCAAAAAATGCTGGCCGAGCAGCCAAGAAGTATGTCCTTGTTGGTTTTTGAAAGGGAGTTTTGTGCTGAGTTTGGGCAAGCCTGCCGCAAGGGCAGCCTGTATTTCATTTTGGAGAAAAAGCCAAGCTTCGGGAGCGAAGCATGCAAACCAAGGCTGTGTGGAGGAACTCTGCTGCGCCATGTTTTGCCGAAAAGTACCATTTACCCAAGCCTGCTCCGGCTGCTGCCATTGCCAAAAGCACAAGCCTTGTGAAGCTTGCTCGTGGATTTGGACAAAAAGAGCTTCATCGGCTTGGATAATTTTGTAAAAAGCTTGGCACAAAGCTTCACTGGAGTGCGTGAAAGGCATATTTAAGCATCTATAAATTGAACAAATCTACAAAATAATGTCAATTTTTACTAAAAAGTGGCTGGATTTATTTTGATACTTCCTCTAAGAACCGCCACGAGCGCTCTGTTTCAGCGGCTCGCTGTCCCAAGCATGGTCTTGTTGTTGCCCGATTTCCTGTACGTCTTTCCGAAGCAGCTCTTCTTGATTTTCTATCTGCTCCCTTACCCTGACCACATAATCCTTCTGGTTGTGGCGCATCTCTTTGAGGTGCAAAAGGGCTGCTTCATCGTATTGAATAAACTTTTGCCCTTGGCGGGTGGCTGTATAGCGGCGCTTTCCGAGCTGCACCAGCACATCTACACCGAGCTGCACGGCAGTATGGAGCGATTCGCGATAGACCTGCTTCACTTCCAAGTCGAGCAGCTCATAAGCATCCATACGATTTTTGGCACGTGTAAAAATCTGCAAATGTGGGAAGCGCTTTTTTACTTCTTCTACCATCTCTTGTACCAATATAGGATTGTCTAAGGCGATAATGAGAATTTTGGCCTCTTCGGCACCGGCCACTTCGAGCAGGTCGAGGCGAGAGGCATCGCCATAATACACTTTAAAACCCATTTTGCGGAGCAAGTCCACACGGTCGGAGTCATTGTCGAGAATGGTAGTTGCTATGCCATTGGCGCGCAGCAAGCGGCCTACGGTACTGCCAAAGTGCCCAAATCCAGCAATAATCACGTGGTGGCGGGCTTCTATGGCATCGGCTTCCGGGGCTTGTTGGCGCACCTTGGTACCAAAGTAAGGGTCTATAAGCTTTTCGTGGAGCAGAATCAGGAAAGGCGAAATCATCATGCTCAGGGCTGTTACGGCCACCATTTGGTTGGAAAACTGCTCTTCAAAAATCTGCAACTGCTCCGCAAATCCAATCAATATAAAGGCAAACTCACCTACTTGGCTCAGCCCAAAGGCAAAAAGCAAGCTTTGGTTGGGGGCCATTTTGAAGAAGCGACCAATCAAAAAAAGCAAAATAAGTTTTGCGCTAATCACCCCCAAAACCATCGCCAAAATGAACAAAGGCGAAGCCAACAGCAGGTTAAAGTCAATAGAAGCGCCTACACCAATAAAAAACAAGCCCAGCAGCAAGCCTTTGAAAGGGCTGATATGGATTTCTAATTCGTGCTTAAATTCACTTCCGGCCAGCATCACCCCGGCCAAGAAAGCCCCCAAGGCGGCGCTCAAGCCCACCAGCGACATCAAGTAGGCTACCGATACCACTACCAGCAGCGCCGTAGCCGTAAAAAGCTCTTGGAGGCGCGTGCGGCTCACCAAGTAGAGGAGTGGCGCGATAAGAAAACGCCCTACCAGATAGATAATCCCTACGGAGCCTACCACAGCCAAGGTCTGGAGGAAGGCGGGCAGCTCATCGAGCAAATGGGCTTCGTGGGCTTCGAGGGGTACTTCATGTACCTCGCTCAAGAGTGGCAATAAAGCCAGAATAGGAATGATGGCAATATCTTGAAAGAGCAGTACCGAAAAAGAGGCCTGCCCCATACTGCTTTGCGAAAGACCTTTCTCTTTGAGGGTTTGGAGTACAATGGCCGTAGAAGACATGGCAAAGGCCATTGCCAAGGTAAGGCCGGCACGCCAAGACAAAGGCACTAAAAAGAAAAAAGCCCACAACAATAAAGTAGTAAAGACCATCTGCGAGAGGCCAAAGCCCAGAATCATCTTGCGCATACGCCAAAAATGAGCAGGCTCGAGCTCTAAGCCGATAAGGAAGAGCATCATTACCACCCCAAACTCTGCTACATGCAAAATATCTTTGCTTTCGCTGCCAATAAAGCCCAGCGCAAAAGGCCCGATAGCTACTCCGGCAATGAGGTAGCCGATAATGGAGCTTAGCCCAAGGCGTTTGGCCAAGGGCACTAAAAGTACGGCTGCGAGCAGGTAAATACAAGCCTGCAATAAGAATTGACTACTCATAGGCGTATTGGGTTTCTATCCAATCGTTTAGGTATTCGTAGCGGGCAAGAAGGTCGTTGGGGAGAGGGGCTTCTACAAGCCTGTTTAATATCCAAGCGTATTTTTGCCCGTGAAGTTCCATTTCTTCTAGGTTTAATCGGTGTGTGCCATGCAGTACCAGCGGCGGCAGATAGGGCATTTTGCAGAGGTAGGCCGTTTGCTCAAAGGGGCTGAGCAAGGTGCGCAGGTGGAAGCGGTTGCGCCCTTCGGGCTGGTAAGCTTCTTTTTGGCCTCCACTACTGATAATCTGGAGCAGGGGCTTGCCTGCCAGCGCATCTCCTTGGGGGCCATAAGCCCAGCCAAACTCCAGTACCATATCTATCCATTGCTTGAGCAGCGGCGGACAGCTGTACCAATAGAGCGGATGCTGCCATACGATGAGGTCGTGGCTTTCGAGGAGTGCCTTTTCGCTTGCTACATCTATATTGAAGTCGGGGTAATGCTCGTAGAGGTCGCGGAAGGTGATATATGCATTATTGGGCAAGTGGCGCAGCATCGTGGCGTGTGCCTGCGATTTTTCGAGCAGTGGGTGTGCAAAGAGAATGAGTATCTTTTGGGGCATTGTGGCAAAGCGAATGAGATGAAAAAAAGCCTTTTGGAATCTAAGTTAGGAAAAAAATATGAAAAGCATAAAAAAAGCAGACAGGCAAGAAGCCCATCTGCTTTAATTTTTTGCTTGTTCTGGAAAATACTTACCGCTATTTTTCCAGATATACACCCATATTACAGAACTTCTCGATACGCTGTTCGATACGTTTGTCAGGCTCTATCTTATCCAATTTTTTGAGCAAATCCAAAATGGTCTTTTTCAAGGTGGCATACATTTGAGCAGGGTCGGTATGTGCGCCGCCCAAGGGTTCTTCTATGATGCCATCAATGAGCTTGTGCTTCTTCATGTCGTCGGCAGTAAGGTTGAGGGCTTCGGCGGCCTGCTCTTTGTACTCCCAGCTACGCCACAAGATAGAGGAGCAAGATTCGGGAGAAATCACAGAGTACCAAGTGTTTTCGAGCATCATCACCTTGTCGCCAATGGCAATACCCAAAGCCCCACCCGAAGCACCTTCGCCAATGATAATACAAATCACAGGCACACGGAGCATAAACATCTCGCGGAGATTGCGGGCGATGGCCTCACCTTGGCCTCTTTCTTCGGCTTCGATGCCGGGGAAAGCACCGGGCGTATCTATCAGTGCTACAATGGGTTTATTAAATTTTTCGGCCATCTTCATCAGGCGCAGCGCTTTGCGATAGCCTTCGGGATTGGCCATGCCGAAGTTGCGCATCTGGCGCTGCTTGGTATTGCGTCCTTTTTGTTGGCCAATAAACATAATGCTTTGGTCGCCGATACGTCCCAAGCCACCAATCATGGCCTTGTCGTCGCGCACGTTGCGGTCGCCGTGGAGTTCGATAAACTCATCGCAGATATGCTCGATATAATCCAAGGCGTAGGGGCGGTCAGGGTGGCGCGAAAGCTGCACCCTTTGCCAGCGTGTAAGCTTGCCGTAGGTATCTTTTTTGAGTTGGAGGAGCTGTTCTTCAAAGGAGAGGACGGCCTCTTGGAGGTCGAGTCCTTTTTCACTTGCCATTTTCTTCATTTCCACAAGTCGTGCTTCAAAGTCGGCAATGGGTTTTTCAAAGTCTAAATACGCCATAAAATTTGTAGAGTATATCAAGAGAGAGTAAGTGTAAGCATACCGCATTCATATAGCCTGCAAAGATAGGTTTTATTCGGAAGCTTGCTCAGAAAGCACTGATATTTTTTCGGATGTCGGCGGCGATTTGTGCCAGCTGCTCTTGGCTCAAAGAGAGTTTGTGGTTGAAGTTCATATCCTTCATCGAATTGATAGGGATGAGGTGCAGGTGGGCATGGGGCACTTCTAAGCCTACTACCGCCGTAGCGATACGCACGCAGGGCACTGCTTGCTGGAGAGCAGGCACAATTTTTTTGGCAAAAAGATGCAAACCCAGATAGGTACTCTCGTCGAGGTCGAAGAGGTAATCCACTTCTTTTTTGGGTACTACCAAGGTATGCCCTTGGGCCACAGGAAAAATATCAAGAAAAGCGAAAAAATCTTCGTTTTCTGCAATTTTGTGGCAGGGAATTTCACCTTTTATGATTTTCGTAAATACAGAAGCCATAAGGGAGTGGATGGGATAAAATGATGCAAAGAATACCTTTTGCCAAAGGGAATTGACAAAGCAAGGTGCTTAGCGCGATATTTCTAATATTTCAAAGGCTACCGTACCTGCCGGCACCTGAATCTCCACGGTGTCGCCTACCTCTTTGCCCAGCAAGCCTCTGCCAATAGGCGACTGTACCGAGATTTTATTTTCTTTCAGATTGGCCTCTTCCTCCGACACCAAGAAGTAGCTCAACTCCATTTTGTTTTTCTTGTTGCGGATACGCACCTTCGACAAGATGGCCACTTTGGAGGTGTCTATGCTGCTCTCGTCCACTAAGCGCGCATTGCCTACCAGCTCTTCAAGCTTGGAGATTTTCAGCTCCAAAAGTCCTTGGGCATCTTTGGCGGCATCATACTCGGCATTTTCGCTCAGGTCTCCCTTGTCGCGGGCTTCCTGAATTTGGTAGGCGATATCGGCTCTTCCTTTGGTTTTTAGTTGGTGGAGTTCTTTCTTCAACTTCTCCAGCCCTTCTTTTGTGTAATAAGAAATCTTACTCATACCTTTATCTGTGATTAGAATGTACAAAGAGGAATGTAAATAGTATAAAAAGTCAGAACGGTCAATAAATGCGACCGTTCTGACTTTCATGCCAACAAATATATACTTTTTTTATATTGCTGTCAATTTTTTCGACAAAAATAAAAATCAGGCTTGCAAATCTGAGAAGAGTGCTTATTTTTGTAAAGTATTGTGTATCATCTTAAAGTATTCTTGTATGAAGAAGATAGCATTGATTTGGGCATTGGCCCTTTGGGGAGTGGCACCTTTGGTAGCGAGCGCCACAGCAGATAGCGCTCTGAGCCATCGCTTGGGCGACGACGACAAGGACAAAAAACGCACCGAGCGCAAAAAGAAGAAAAAAGCCAAAAAAGAAACCGAAGGCTGTGGCGAGAAGAAATCTTGCTGCCAAAAGAAAGCTGCCTAATCTAAGAAGCCCTTTTTCTACTTGCAAAAAGGGCTTTTCAATGATGTTTCATTACCAAAAAAATAATTTTGAAAGACTCTCTGTCCATCATCAGGCAATGCCGCCTCAATTTTATGAATTTGTTGGATGCTTTTTCCATAGAGCAGCTCAATGCCATTCCAACACATTTTTCCAACAATTTGCTTTGGAATTTCGGTCATACGATTGTTACACAGCAGCTTTTATGCTACCACAGAGCCGCTTTAGAAGCTCCCATGCCCGAATATTTGCTGACTGCCTATCGCAAGGGCAGTCGCCCTACCGGCCTGGTAGAAGAAGCAGAGTACCTATTGCTCAAAGATTGGGCACTACGCAGCTTGGAAATTTTTGAATCTGATGTACAGCGAGGTCTTTTTCGGCAATATGAGGTCTATACTACCAGTTTCGGGGTAGAAATCAAGAGCTTGGAAGAAGCCGTACGCTTCAACGCCACCCACGAAGCCTTGCACTTGGGCTATGCGCTGGCGATGAGAAAGCTTTTATGAGAAAAATAGCACAATAAAACACTTCCTTTTGAGTTTTGGATGAATCCCTTTGCTAAGAAAAGCCCTTGCTTTCAAAAAGAGAAATCTTGGCTTTTCTAACTTTTTATTACGTACTTTTGCACAAAAGGTGATAATTTGCCTAAATTGAACAAGCGATTCTTTTCTACAAAACGGAGATGAAAGTATATCCTTATGTTTGGCTGATTTTTGCGGGTTTCTTTTACTCAAATACGCTTTTTGCGCAGCAGGGAGCCGATACCCTTGCCCTGCGCTTAGACCAAACCCGCAAAGATTCTACCCAAGTGCGTATTTTGCTCCAGTTGGCACGTATCTATACCGAATCCGACCTTAACCAAGCCAAAAGCTATGGAGAGCGCGCTATTCAGGTGGCCGAGGAAGCCAAGGACTTGTCGGGCAAGATAGAGGCACTGGCCGTAGTAGGAGAGATGCACGAGCGCCTTTTTCACTTTGAGCAAGCGCTTTATTATTATTTGCAAAGCTTAGAACTGATAGAGAAGAAAAAACTGCCCAAAAAGCGTTTTCCTACACTTTTTTATCGTTTGGGGCGCGTATATCAAAACCTGCGCAATACCGAAGAAGCACTCAAGTTTTTGACAGAGGCCAAGGAAAGCCAAAAGCCTGCTTTGCGCCAAGAAGTGTACAAGGCCTTGGCCGAAGTATATGCCCAGCAAAATACAGGCGATTCAGCTGTTTATTACTATAATGCTTCTATGCAAGTCTCAGCTTCGGAAGATTGGCGGCATCAGGCACATTGCTTAGAAAAAATAGGCGAAGTGTATGTGCAGCAAAAAAGCTATGAAAGGGCGGTAGCGCACTATGAGCAAGCCCTACAAATCTATCAGAAGAGAAAAGACCCCCAAGGAATGGCCATTATTTATAATGATTTGGGGCAGGTATATCTCAAAATGAATCTGCCTGCCAAAGCCCTTGAATACCTCCAAGAAGGCCTTCGAGAGGCACAGAAAAGTCAAGATAAAAAAATAGAAATGGAAAGCTACGAGCGCCTTTCGGCTTATTTTGAGCATATCAACAACTACGACCAATCTTTGGAATACTACCGCAAATACTTGAGCCTCAACGACAGCCTTTTCAATGAAGAAAATAGCCAACGTATGGAAAAGCTCAAGATTTCCTATGAATTAGACAAGGCACAAGGGCAGTTGCTCCTCTTGCAACAAGAAAAAATACTGCGCGAGGCAGAGCTGCAACGCAAGGGCATTATCACCTTGGCATCGGTACTTTTGGGGATATTGGCCTTTGTTTTTGGCGTGTATATGTACAAAACCTCGCGGAGGCAAAAGACAATCAACGAAGAGCTACACGCAGGAAAAGAAGAGATAGAAAGCCAAAAAGAAGAAATAGAAAATCAGAAAGAAGAGCTGGCGCGCCTCTATGAAGCGGTACAAAGCCAGCACGACGACATACAGCACAGTATCCTCTACGCCAAGCGCATTCAGGAGGCCATGCTGCCCGATATACAAGATATTCAGGCCTACTTTCCCGAAAGCTTTGCGCTGTTTCTGCCCAAAGATTTGGTAAGTGGCGACTTGTATTGGTTTGCTGAGTTGGGCGCACATGCCCTTTTTCAGGAAGCCCAAGATATGAGTGGCAATCGGGTTTTTATGGGTTTTGAAAGCCCCAAAGTAGTGATTGCCGCCGTAGATTGTACCGGCCACGGCGTGCCCGGCGGCTTTATGAGTATGATAGCCCACAATGCCCTGAACGATATTGTGGTGGAAAGGCACATCACCTCGCCCGACGAAATCCTCCGTCAGCTGCACCTGCACGTACAAAAAGCCTTGCGCCAGCAAACTTCCAAAATACAAGACGGCATGGACATTGCCCTTTGTGTAATTGATGTGGAAAATAGGTTTTTGGAATATGCCGGAGCCAAAAGTCCGCTCATCTATATCCAACATGGACAACTGCATGAGCTGCGCCCCGACCGCTACTCTATCGGAGGTTTGTGGAATGAGGAGCTGTACTTCCAGAAGCACCGTCTTTCTTTGGAAGGCCCTACAAGTTTGTATCTCTGCTCCGATGGCTTCCAAGACCAATTTGGAGGGCCTCAAAATCGGAAATTCATGAAAAATCGCTTCAAAGACCTGCTCCTAAGCCTGCACGAACTGCCTATGCAAGCCCAACAAGAGGCTCTTCAAAAAACTTTGGAAGAATGGAAGGGGCAGGAAGCCCAAACCGACGATATTTTGATATTGGGATTACAAGTGTAAGGCTTGTACCTATCCAAGGAAGGCTTCGCTCCAAGCGAAGCCTTCCTTATATTTTCCCTGCCGTGTTTGGTGTTTAAGCGAAGCGACACCAAACA
>DAIQNQ010000104.1:4852-11083 GCA_036788275.1 Thermonemataceae bacterium | reverse complement strand
GAACCCGTGTTTCATCCGTGAAAGGGATGCGTCCTAACCGCTAGACGAACAGACCGTGTTGTTTGCTTTTGGGAATGCAAAGGTATGTATTGTTTTTGATTGTGCAAATATTTTTCAAGAAAAAAGAGAGATTTTTTCACGAACCTCTCTTTAAAAATTACTTTTCTATTGCTTTACAACTCAAAATCATAAGATTGCACCCTGCCATCGGGATGGGTGATGCTCAGGCCGGATTCGTCTTGTACAAATTTATAGACTTTGCTATCACCCGGAAAGCGCATCTTGCCTGTGGTAATCAAGGCGGTTTCGTCCACCACTTGCTCTTTCAACTCCGAAATTTCGAGCTGTATGCGCTGGCCGTTTTTGCTGCTCCAATAGAAGTATTGACCGTTTTCGAGGAGCAGGTATTCTTCTACCCCATTTCCATAAAAGTCTTTCGATACATAAGGCTTGTTTTCATATTCCTCTTCGGGCAGGGCAGGAGGGGTGTCTGGAGATGCCACTTCGGCTACTGTTTCGGGCACATTGCTTTCTATTTGCTTTTCTTCTTGGTTTTTGGTGGGGCTGCCGCAAGCTGCGATAAGTGCAAGCAAGCCGATAAGATAGATGGACTGTTTCATTTTGTTGGATTTTGATGATATGAAAGAGATTTTTATTTTTTTCTTTTAAAAAGCAGTCGAATATCGCCTTTGCCTTGGGTGTCGTCTTGACTGCGCTCGTCGTGTACGAGGTTGAAGTTGCCACGCGGGTCAATGCGCCAATCCCACACGCCCCATTCAGCACCTGTTTTTACTTGGAGTTGGTTGTATTGGATGCGCCATTGGAGGCTATAGCTGCCTCCTTGTGAGGTAGTAACGCTTGCCGTTTTATTGGGCATAAATTGAATGCTCAGGATTTGGGCGATGGGGCTGTCTTGTATCAGTAAGTAGCGCTCTTGCAGTGCCAAGTCCATTTCCTCTGCTGAGAGGTTGTCGGTATGGAGTTGCTCTTTGAGCATCTGCGACAAGCGGTGCCACTCATAGCCATTGGCCGCCCAAGTACCGATGAGGTCGCTATCGGCGTAGAAAGTATTGCTGGCATCATTTACCTTGCTACAAGGTGTGATAGTACCCTCGGTGCGGTATTTTTTGAAGCGGTACAGACCTTTGTTGGTAAAAGCAAAATCGAAGAAAGCCTTGCCTTGGGGGAGGAAAATCGTGAGCGTATAATCTCCATTGCTCTGGGCTTCGAGATCTTGTACGGTGGCCATCACGATACCGCGCAGGAGGCAGCGATTGGCGCGCCAAGTTTTCATGTAGCCCTCAATCGTAGGGGCATTCAGGCCGGTGGACATCCGCAAGAGGCGTGTGCCATAGTTGCTGCTTACGGCAGTCTGAAACTCGTCGAGGGCTTCATCTATGTCATAAAAATCGCCTTGGGCTTGTGCCGATGTAGCAAAAAAGCCCATCAAGAAGAGTAAGTACAGATAAGTTTTCATTCCTTCGATTTTTGTTTTGAAAAATAAACATATTACGAAGTGAAAGTACAGAGCATTTCTACAAAGCGGCCATCTTTTTTACCAAAGGAATATTTTGATTCACCAATACCTTGTTATGTTTGACAAGCCAAGGCCTTGCTCTCAGCGTATCACATTGCCGAGTGCTTGGGCGAGTTCTTTTTCTTTGTTTTTGAGGCTCTGATGAATCATCAAATATTGGTCAATTTCCGTACTGTCGGCACTTTGAAGTCTCTTTTTATTGTCTTCTATCATCTTTTGTACAAAGCGAAACTTCAGGCGCAGCAAGTGGCTGTAAGTTACTTCCTGAATGGCTTCGTCTTTTTGGGGCACATAGATTTGGTTTTTCTGCCATCCTTCGCTGAGTTCGTGTTTTTCGGCAATCAAGTCAATCACGGTATGGCGGATACTTTCGTTTTCGTATTGTTGCACAAAAAAGTCCGCTTTAAGGATTTTTCCTTGGCGCAGGGCATTCCGAAACTGCTGTAATATTTCCTGAAAGATGGGCGTTTGGAAGGCAATATCTTCTGTTTCGGATAGCAGGTATTCGCAGTACAAGCCTTCACCCTCGATGGGCAAGTCGGCGTATTGGAGTAGCAGGCGGATGTTTTCTTGCTCTTGGTAGTAAGCCAGCTCGCTGGGGCTGAGTGCTTTGCGCTCCGTACCCGCCTCTTGCTCCAGCGCTTTCACCAGTTCGGGGTTTTCGATGCCGATAGCGGGGCGCTCTTGTTCTTTTTGCTGCTTGCGGAGGATTTTGCCTACTTCACTCAGGAGACTTTGCTCTTCTATCTGAAAAATCGCGGCAGCTCTTTGGCAGAGAATCGCCCTTTGGAGTGTGTCGCCCACGCGGGCAATGCTCTCTAGCACTTCTTTGAGGGCTTCAGCTTTTTTGAAAGGGTCTTTGCCCACATCTTTCATCAGCAAACCCGCTTTGAAAGAGATAAAATCTTGGGTATGTTCTTGAACATATTCCTTAAAAGCATTCGTACCCACACGGCGCACATAGCTGTCGGGGTCTTCGCCCTCTGGAAATACTACTACGCTCACCTGCAAGCCCTCGGCCAGAATCAAGTCCACCCCACGCAGGGCAGCGTTTAGTCCGGCGGCATCACCATCGTAGAGCATCACAATTCTGGGGCTGAAACGCCTGATGAGGCGTACCTGCTCTACCGTAAGGGAAGTACCCGAAGAGGCCACCACATTTTCGATGCCTGCCTGAAAGAGGGCAATCACATCGGCGTAGCCTTCTACCAAATAGCAGCATTCTTCTTGGCGAATGGCTTTTTTGGCTTGATAGAGGCCATACAGCACTTGGCTTTTGTGATAAACGGGCGTTTCGGGTGAATTGACGTACTTGGCGATATTTTTGTCTTTGCGGAGCGTGCGTGCCCCGAAGGCGATCACTTGGCCGGAGATATTGTGGATGGGAAACATAATGCGTTCCCTGAAGCGGTCGGTAACGTGCTCGCTATTTTCTTTGCGATTGACAAGGCCTGCTTTTTCGAGAATATCCACTTTGAAACCCTGCCGGAGCGCCTGCTTGTAGAAAGCGTCCCAAGACTCGCGGCTGTAGCCCAAATCGAAACTTTTTTGTGTGTTTTCTGAAAAGCCCCGCTCTTTGAGGTAGTTGAGCGCCAAGCGGCCTTCTTCATGTTGGTAAAGCTGCTCTTGGAAGTAGTTTTTGGCGTAATTGAGGGCAATCATCAAGCTTTCTTTCTCCGATTGGGCGGCCTGTTCCTCGTCGGTAGGAGGGGCAAAAGCCTCTTCGGGAATTTCGATGCTGTATTTTTTGGCCAAATAGCGCAGCGCCTCCACATAGCTCACGTTTTCTATTTCCATCACAAAAGTAATGGCATCGCCGCCTTTGCCACAGCCAAAGCATTTGAAGATATTGCGCGCTGCCGATACTGAGAAAGAGGGCGTTTTTTCGTCGTGAAAAGGGCAGCAAGCTTTGTAGTCCTTGCCTTTTTTCTTGAGGCTCACAAAGTCACCTACCACCTCTACAATGTCGGCAGTTTGTTGGATTTGGGCGATGATAGGCGCAGGAATACGCATGTGTATTGATTTTGATTGAGCGAAGAGCTACGTTTTGTGAATAAATAAAGTAGATATGCAAGCGGTGCATATCTACAAAGTGCGTATCTACTACTGTGTACGAATGGCCTCCACAGGGTCGAGGCGGGCGGCCACAAAGGCGGGAATCACCCCCGAAAGAATGCCCACGACCGTCGAGATGCTCAAGCCTGTGAGTACATTGCCTGCGGAAAGTTCCAAAGAGAGAGAGTCTTGGGGGATGAGGGTAATCAGAAACACCAAAAACAAGCCTGCCAGCCCGCCCAAAAGGCTCAAGAAGATGGCCTCGAAGAGAAATTGAAACAAGATAACGTAGTTTTTGGCACCCAGCGACTTCTGAATACCGATGATATGTGTGCGCTCCTTGACCGATACAAACATAATATTGGCAATGCCAAAAGCCCCTACCAGAATGGCAAAACCTCCGATAAAGATGCCCGCCACATTCAATACCCCAAAAATAGAGCTTACCTGCTGGGCAATCATCTCGGGGCGATTGAGGGCGAAGTTTTCTTCTTCGCGGGGCTTGAGGCTGCGCTTGGCACGCATCAAGCCTCGTATTTCATTTTCTAAAGCGAGGAGATTTTCGTCGCGGTCGAAGCCTTTGAGCGAGATGGTAGGCTCTATGCCCATGCGGCCTACGCGGTACATTTTGGAAAATGAACCATAGGGAATAATACACTGCAAATCGGCACTGGGGCCACCGAGGAAGTTTTCGCCCTCGCGCTCCAGCACACCAATCACATTAAACTTATTATTTTTGATAACAATCTCCTTGCCCACAGGCTCGGTATCGGGATACAATTCTTTGGCAATGTCGTGGCCGATAATGACTACTTGACGCGCCCTTTCCATCTCCTGCAAGGAGAAATAGCGCCCTTGGGCAATTTTTACTTCCGATACCCCCGCATAGCCATAAGTAGTGCCCAATACGGTGGCTCTTTGGAGGCTGTTGTTTTTGTATTTCACTACACTATTGCCTTTGGTGGCGAAGATGGCGATGGCAGAGCTGCTCTCTAAATACTTTTCGAGGTACTTGTATTCATCATAAGAGGCTGCCGGACGGCTGAAATACTTCCACCAAGGGTAGTCGGGGCCGAAAGTCCAAGGCATTTTTTGTACATAAATCACGCGGTCGCCCAAAAAAGCCAAACTTTGCCGGATGCTCTTCTCCAGAGAGTCCACAATAGAAAATACGGCAATAATGGCAAAAATCCCCACCGTAACCCCCAAAAGAGAGAGCAAAGTGCGCAACCAATTGCTACGGAGAGCTTCCCAAGCAAAGCCAAAACTTTCAAAAGCCAAACGGATGAATAACCACATGAGTTGAGAACAATATATAGTAAAAAAATATGAGTCAATTTAGGGCAGTCCCTTGTAATAACCAATAAAATGAAAAAATATTTCACCATCAATATAAATTTGCAAACAATTATGTATGTTTGCACCTTTGAATAAATCTACCTGCCGCAATTTTATGAGCGTAAAATTATCTGATTATAAATTTGAATTACCCACCGACCTTATAGCGCTGTACCCTGTCGAAAACCGCGACGAATCCCGACTGATGGTGGTGAACCGTGCCAACAAAACCATCGAACATACTACCTTCAAAGAAATTATCAAATACTTTGGCGAAGGCGATGTGATGGTTGTAAATGATACCAAAGTGTTTCCGGCGCGTTTGTATGGTAACAAAGAAAAAACAGGTGCTGATATAGAAGTATTCCTTTTGAGAGAACTCAACAAAGATGCCCACCTCTGGGACGTGCTCGTGGACCCTGCCCGCAAAATCAGAGTAGGCAACAAGCTCTACTTCGGCGAAGGCGAGCTGGTAGCCGAGGTGATAGACAATACCACCAACCGCGGGCGTACCATTCGCTTTTTGTGGGATGGGGAGGATGAAGAATTTTATAAATTAGTAAATACCTTGGGCGAAACGCCCCTGCCCAAAATCATCAACAAAAAGCGCAAAACCGAACCCGAAGATGCCGAGCGCTTCCAAACCATCTTTGCCAAACACGTAGGCGCTGTGGCCGCTCCCACGGCAGGCCTGCATTTTACCAAGCAGCTCGTGAAGCGTTTAGAGATAAAAGGGGCGCGCTTGTCGCCTATTACCTTGCATTTGGGCTTAGGCTCTTTCAGAGGGGTAGAAGTAGAAGACCTCACCAAGCACAAAACTGACTCGGAGAGCTACGAAATCCTTGACAGCACTGCCGATTACATCAATGATGCCTTGGATGCTCGCAAAAAAGTATGTGCCGTGGGCGTAAGTGTAATGCGCGCCTTGGAGTCGTCGGTATCGGCCAACAACCGCGTGAAGCCTATCAAGAGCTGGACAGACAAGTTTATCTTTGCACCTTACGAGTTCAAGATTCCCAATGCCTTGGTTTCTAATTTCCACCTGCCCGAATCCACGCTCTTTATGGGGGCTTGTGCTTTTGGAGGCTACGATTTTATCCGTCAGGCCTACGAGGTAGCCATCAAAGAAGAGTACCGCTTCTTTACCTACGGCGATGCGATGCTGATTCTCTAAACTTTGGCGGCATACAAGCAGGCTCAGAAGCTTACTTGTATGCCGTTAGAAATATTATAGATAAACTTGGTGATGTCCACAATCGGGGCATTGTCATAAGCAAAATTAAAATTACTTCTGAAAGACA
>DAIQNQ010000104.1:0-4752 GCA_036788275.1 Thermonemataceae bacterium | reverse complement strand
AAATTAGTACTTTATGAAGTATTTCTTGCAATTTAGCTTGACAATCGCCTTGCTTGTAGCTGCCCAAAGCTTGTACGCACAAGACAGCTATCACTATAAGGGTACTATCGGTACTATGAAAATAAGTATGAATTTTACCAACCAATGGAGCGACTATTTTACAAGCTACACGGGTGCTTATTCTTACGACAAGGTGGGGGTGGACATCTCCCTGCGTGGCTGCTGGCTGGGGCGCACCGAAAGCATCGAGCTTGTAGAAGTGGCCGAAGACAGTGTTACAGGCTTTTTTAGCCTTAAACTTGACCCCAAAGAAAGTGTAAATCTCCTCACGGGCACTTGGACCAGCTTAGACAAAAAGCGGAGCTATCCGGTGCGCTTGGTGCGGCAGCAACAAGGCAAATAATTACCTTTGGGCTACTGTCGGTATCAAAGCAGCGATGTAAGTGGCCAATTTTGTTTGATTTAATATGAAAAAAATCCTTTTCCTTCTCCAAAACTATCTTGTACTTCTCTGTCTTACGAGCTTCTCGGCACAGGCGCAGGGCTGCTTTTATGTAAAATTTTATGACAATGCCCAAAGCCCCGTAGCCGTATGCCAAGGCGAGGGCTTTGTATTGGTAAACTGCTTTGCGGCCAATTTGGC
The DNA here is from genome assembly GCA_036788275.1 of Thermonemataceae bacterium. Taxonomy (GTDB): domain Bacteria; phylum Bacteroidota; class Bacteroidia; order Cytophagales; family Thermonemataceae; genus DAIQNQ01. Next base: position 4,109 of record DAIQNQ010000104.1, on the reverse strand, counting down.
AGGCGCACAAAACCTTCGCTATGTGATTCGCCGAGGTACTACCGAGGTCTATAATTCCGGCACTTTTGCCTCGGTGGTGGAGTTTAGTGTGCCTCCTCTCAATGAACCGGGGGCTTATACCATCGAGCAGCAAGCCAATATCCCCGGCGACTTGGTGATTACCACCCGCACCAACTACTTGCAGGTATTGCCCAAGCCTAATCCCGCCTTTCAGATTACCCGCTGCGCCAATCGGCAAATCAATGTATTGATTACAGAAACTGCTTATCCCAACTACCTGATAGATTGGGGCGATGGCAGCCCCTTAGAAGCGGCGCTCTCCGGCCAAAACCGCACCCATACCTACGCTGCTGCCGGCGTACGCAACATTACCCTGCGTGGCAGACACAACTTGGCCACCACGCCCCCAAGTACCTGTGGGGCTGACAATGTGCAGAGTGTGGTGGTGATAGACCAACCCAATCCCTTTTTTACGGCGACACTTAGCCCCGAAAGCAATGGCTTTTGCACAGGGCGTATCAGGGTGGCTTTTCAGCCCGAAAGAGGCTATCGTTATGAGCTTTGGCAGCAGGTAAATACAGCAGCACCTACACTAATACAAAATATCGAAAATACTGAAACAGCCTTTGAGCGTGTATTTGAAAACCTCAACACCCTTGAAAATAATTATCGCTACGAGTTGCGCATCTTCGACTTTTGTGGCAATCCACCCGTCCTTCGCAACATCACCCTCAATGCCTCGCTTCCCGGTGCGCTAAGCCTTCCGGTGGCGGTCAATACCTTGGAGGCTACTGTGGTAGCCCAAAAAGTAAACCTTGTATGGGAAGATTCTGGTATTCCTTTTCCTGACTTTCAAAACTACCAAGTGAGGCGCGATGGCCAAGTGATAGGGGCTGCCGCCAATGTTACGAATTTTACCGATGAGCAGTTTGATGCTACCTCGGGAAGGGCTTGTTATGAGCTTTTCAATGTAGTATGTGGCAATCTCCAAACCCTGCGCTCTGAGCAAGCCTGCCCGATATGGCTACAAATCGCCCGCAGCCAAAGCGGCGAGCGACAGCTTACTTGGACAGCCTACCAAAATGCCCGACAAGATGCTGTGAGCTACGAAGTAGTAAAGACAGGCTCTTTGGGTGGGGTATTGGCCATATTTGCCGTAGGCACAGATTTGAGCTTTACGGATACGGAAGAGAATCCCGAAAATCAGATTCTCCGCTATTTTATCAGAGGTACTACGACGCAGGGCTTCCGCACGGAGTCGAATGTGGTAGAGGTGCGCAGGCCTTTGCGGCTCTTTTTTCCCAATGCCTTTACGCCCAACCAAGACGGCCTGAACGACACCTTCCAACCGAAAGCGCTCTTTATCAGCGAATTTAAAATGACCGTTTATACCCGCAACGGGCGGCAGCTTTTCAGTACCGACGATATCAGCCAAGGCTGGGACGGCACCTTTGGCCAAGAACCATTGCCGTCGGACACCTACATCTATACGGCAGAGGCTGCCGATTTCAGTGGAGAACGCATCAGTACACGCGGTACTTTTGTGCTGATTCGATAAAGCAATTACAAAACACAATCAAACAGAAGCAGGGCTTCAGAATGATAATGCATACATTGTTACGTGGCTTTTTGGGGCTTTTGCTTGCATGGAGTACAGCACAAGCGCAACAGATTACCATTACGGGAAAAGTAAAAGAGGCCGCCACAGGCGAGGGCGTTCCCTTTGCGCACGTGTATCTGAAAAACAAGCGCCAAAGCATCGCCACAATGAGCGATGAGCAAGGCAATTACCGCTTGCAGTTTGCTTGGGAGGCCGATTCTCTACAAGTAAGCTGCGTGGGCTTTGTAATGCAGAGCCGCGCTTTCGGTAAAGCCGCACAGCAAGAAATCAATTTCTCGCTCGAAGAGGAGCGCCAAACACTCGAAACGGTGCAAATCCTTGCCGGAGAAAACCCTGCCTTTGCCATTATACGCCAAGCTGCCCGCCAAAAATACAAACTTGATGCCCGCCGCCTGCCTGCTTGCTCCTACGAAAGCTACAACCGCATAGAGGGCTATATTTTGCCCCAAGACAAAGGCCTGAACCGCCTCAAAGCCCTGAAAGAAATGCAGGCCTTGGCCGAGCAAATGCCTGCCCTGCGCAATGCCCAAGGCCAAAGCTTGGTGCCGGTGCTGCTGAGCGAGTCTTTGAGCGAGGTATGGCATAGGCAGCAAGCGCCTCACTACCAAGAGCAGCCCAAAGGCAGCCGTATGAGTGGCATTGGTATGGAGCACCTGCAAGGCATGGAGCAGTTTCTGCTGGGTAGTAAAAACAATAGTTATGACCTGCTGCGCAATCAGGTGGGTTTTTTTGGGAAATATTTTGCCTCGCCCATTGCCGACGGATGGGCTTTGCTCTACGATTATGACCTGCTCGACAGCCTCTATGTGGGCGGCGATTGGTGCTATGAGCTGCGGGTGTTGGCACGCCACGAGAGCGACTTGGTTTTTCAGGGCAAGATATGGATTGCCCAAGAGGATTATGCCCTGCGCAAAGCCGATTTGTGGGTGTCGGAAAAGGCCAATCTCAATTTCATATCGGGCATTCGCCTGTACCAAGAATACGAAAAACTGCCGATTACGGGCTATTGGCTGCTCAAAACATCACTTTTTGAAGCCAATATGACGGGGCTGTCGGATTTGCTGCCGCATGTGAGCATCAAACAAAAAATGATGACCCAAGCCGGGCAAGCGTATTTGGAAGCGCCCGCATCCTCTATACAAAAAGAAAGTACTGATGACCCACCACAAGAAAACATTGCTTGGGAGGCCTTCGCCCAAGACAGCACTATGTTTTCCAAAGTAGATATGTTTGCTTTTGTGGACAGCCTCCGCCAAGTGCCCTCTGTGAAATCCTTCAGCCGCTGGTCGGCGGTATTGGCTTCGGGCTATTGGGAGCCTGCCAATTCCCCCATCGAGATAGGACATTTGTTGCGCAGCTATGCTTGGAACGACATCGAGGGGCATCGCATCGGCTTGGGCTTCCGTACCAACAAGCGCTTTAGCGAGCGCTGGCAGATGAAGTTTCGGGGGGCTTACGGTACCGGCGACCAAGCTTTTAAGTACCGTGCCGAAATGAGTTATTTGCTCTTCAAAAAGCGTTTTACCTTGCTGGGTTTGAGCCGCACCGACGAGATAGAGCCGCTGATACAACTGAATCAGGCCGATGAGCTGCCCGATTTGTTTACTTTCAGCAATCGGCTTTTCAGGCTTTCGGAGCGCAGGCCTTTTCACAAAATCGAAAACACCTTTTGGATAGAGTCGGAGTTGCAAGAAAATATTCTTCAAAGGGTAACTTTTCAAAATAGCCAATTAGAGGCGCTCTTTCCCTTTGCCTATTTTAGCCAAGAGGCCGATGGCAGCCTGCTCTCCGACATCAAAACCTGCGAAGTGATTTTTCAGACCACTTTTCTGCAAGCCGGACGCAAGCGCCGCGACAAAAATCGCCAGCTCAAGCGTATGGGTGGAGGTTTTAGCAAGCCGCAGCTGAGCCTTACGGGGGTGTTGGGGATGCGTGGGCTGCTGGAGGGGCAGTTCAACTACCAAAAGGCTTTTGCAAGCCTGAGCCAGCGCAATGCCCGTATCTTTGGCATTGGCCATGCCAACTACCATATCAGTGCGGGGTATGTGTTTTCTACCTTGCCTTATCCTTTGCTGCGGGTGCATTTGGGCAATAATACACCGATTATGATGGAACGTGCCTTCAATCAAATCAATGGTTTTGAGTTGATTAGCGACCATTACGTATCGCTCAATTACCAGCATTATTTCGAGGGCTTTTTACTCAATAAAGTACCGCTTTTGCGCTACCTGAGCGAGCATTTTAAATGGCGTTTGGTGGGTAATTTTGCGATGATTTACGGAGGCCTGCGCCCTGCCAATCGCGCCCTGAACCCCGCTACCGATACCCAAGGAAGGCCTTTGCCCGACATCGGCTACTTAGACGGCAGGCCTTATATAGAGGCAGGCTACGGCTTCGACAACATCTTCCGCTTTTTCCGCATAGACTTCATCCACCGCCTCACCTACTTGGAGCGCCCCACGGCCCGCCCCTTCGGCATCAAGCTCTC
>DAIQNQ010000103.1:0-11148 GCA_036788275.1 Thermonemataceae bacterium | reverse complement strand
CTACTCCTCCGCCTTTTTATGAGCTGCCGGGTGTCTTATTTCTTGCTGTTGTCGGATAAAATTAGCTAAAAGCACAAAAGAGGCCGCCCTTACAGACAGCCTCTTTTGCATATAATACTCCATTAACAATCCAATATTACTTTCCACCAAGCTCTTTTACGGCACGCTCCAGCTGTTGGTCTTTGCCTTTGAGGAGCAAGGCAGGTTCGTTGGCTACTTTTACATCAGGCTCTAATTGATTATTTTCCATATAGTTGCCCTGCAAGTCCACCATGCCCACCTGTGGAATACCAAATACGAGCGTAGGGTCTATCTGTGTTTCCCACCATACGGCAGTACCTGTACCCGGTACGGGCATCCCGATGGTTTTGCCTATTTGGTAGGCCTTGTAGGTTACGGGGAAGAGGTGCGCATCGGAGTAGTTGCCTTCGCTCATCAGTACTGCCGAGGGCTTCGACCACTTGCGCATAGGCTCTTTGCCCATCGTTTGCTCGCGGGGCATCATGGTCATATATTTTTTGCCGCTGAGGAAAGTGGCGAGGTCGTCGTGCAGCCAGCCGCCTCCGTTGAAGCGCGTATCTACAATCAAAGCCTCTTTGGCAATATGCTTGCCGAGTACATCATCTACCACGCTGCGGTAGCTGGGGTCGTTCATGCCGCGCACGTGCACATAGCCTATTTTTCCTCCCGAAAGTTTTTCTACTTCTTTGGCTTGGCGGGCTACCCAACGCTGGTAGAGCAGCTCGGCCTCTTCGCCTCTGGAGATGGCCTTGAGGCTCTCCTCGAAGCGCTGCTTGCCGGCAGGGTCAAATACTGAGAGCAGCACCAGCTTGTCGGCCTTGCGATTGAGCAGGCTGTTGAAGTCGGTGGCGGCGGTGATGTCCACACCGTCAATTTTCTCGATAATCATACCTGCCTTGATGCGCGATTTGCCGTTGTCTAAGGGACTTTTGGCGATAATTTCGGCGATTCTCAGGCCATTGCCTCGGTAGTTTTGGTCGTAGAAAACACCCAAAGAAGCCGTAGCATCGCCATTGGTACTGCCGGCATTGTATCGGCAGCCGGTATGCGAGGCATTGAGCTCGCCCAAAAGCTCAGAGAGCATCTCGGCGAAGTCGTAGTTGTTGTTGATGTAAGGCACAAAGCGCTTGTATTCTTTGTAGTAGAAGTCCCATTCTACCTTGTGGAGGTCTGTTACATAAAACTTCTTCACTACTTGTCGCCAAGCATGCTCAAAGATATATTCCTTTTCGGCCACATAGTTCAGGTTCATTTCGCCTTTGATGCTCACGGCCTCTTTCTTGCCATTGTCGGCTTCTATTTTGAAAATCGTACCGCCTGAAAGCACAAAGATAAACTTGCCATCAGCGCTCAGCTCCATGGCATTGCCTGCATTTTTCACCAATATTTTGGTTTCTTTGCTGCGCGTATCCGTTATCCAAAGGTCATTGTCTTTCTCGAAGCGTGCGAGATAATAGAGCTTTTCACCATCTTTAGAAAGCACCGCATCGGCCAAGCGCGAGGAGTGAATGCTGAGGCGCAGCTTTCTATTTTCGAGGTCGCTGAGGTCTAAGGCCAATTTAGTATCGCTTTTGGGTGTTTCTTTGGCCTTATTTTTCTTGGCATCTGGTTTCTCTTCACCCTTGCTGTCTTTTTTATCTTCTTTTTCTTGCTCTTTGAGAAGTTCTATTTCCTCTTTGCTCAGCAAGAAGCGCTCGTAGGCATTTTTATCGAAAAACATCGCATACACATCGCGCTCGCCGCCCCAAGAGCCGTGGTTTTTCATGCCGTCTCTGTCCGAAGTCCAAAGCATGGCCTTGCCGCCCAGCACCCATTTGGGCATGGCATCGCTGTAGCCACTTTCGGTAAGATTGATGAGGGCGCTTTTGCCATCGGCTTTTACCAAGGCGATTTCGTTCATAAAAATCTGTCCGCCTTGAGGAATAAAAGTGGCCAAGAGGTACTGGCTGTCGGGCGACCAAGCAAAGTACTGGTCTCCGTCGGAGTAGGAGTAGTTGTAAGTGCCCGCCAATACGGTGCGGCTGCTTTTGCTGGCGAGGTTATACACTTTCAACGTGGTGCGCTCTTCGAGGTAGGCGATTTCCTTGCCATCGGGAGCGTAGGCAGGCTGAAATTCCTCGGCCTGTGTAGCCACCAATGCTTCTTCTTTGAGCAAGGTAGCGGCATAGAAATAAGGCTCTTCCTTGCGCACAATGCTGCTCTGGTAGATGTTCCAATTATTGTTGCGCTCGGCGGCATAAAGCAGGCTGCGGCCGTCGGGGCTGAAACTCACGCTGCGCTCTTGCTCAGGAGTATTGGTAATGCGCTTGGTGAGGCCGCCTTGTACGGAACTCACAAAGACTTCTCCACGAAAAATAAAAGCTACTTCTTTGCCGTTGGGTGAAACCGCAAACTCCGTAGCACCGCCCGAAATAGGCACGATGCGCTCGGTATTGAGGCGGCTATCGGTGGAAATACGCACAGGTACTTTGCGTGGCTGACTGCCTGCTTGCAGGGTATAAAGCTCGCCATTCCAAGAGAAGCAGAAAGTGCCATTGTTGGCTTGGCTTAGAAAGCGCACAGGGTGTTTGTCGAATTGGGTAAGTTGTCGGGCATTTTCGCCATTGATACCCGCCTGCCAGATATTCAGTGTGCCTGATTTTTCGCTCAAGAAAAACACTTCTTGTCCGTTGGGCGAAAAAATAGGGTTGCGGTCTTCCCCTTCAAAGGTAGAGATTTTATGATAGCTTTGTTTTTGGGTATGATACACCCAAATATCGCGTGTAACCGAAGAAGTATGATGCTTGCGCCATTTGTCTTCGTAGCCTTTCCAATCTTGGTAAACGAGCATGCTGCCATCGGGGCTGTATCGGGCATGCTCGGCATTCAGGTCTAAGAGCATTTCGGCTTGGCTGCCTTCTACGGCTACACTATAGAGCTGCTCGGTGCGCGGAAACTGCATGTTTTCGGCGTTTTGGAGGCGGCTGCTCTGAAAAATTACCCTTTTGTTGTCGGGACTGAAATCCGTAGGGAAATCTGCCGAAGAGTGGAAGGTAAGCCTTTTGGCTTCGCCACCTGTGGCAGGCATCACAAAGACATCAAAATTGCCGTAGCGGTCGGAGGCAAAGGCAATGCTTTTGCCATCGCGGCTCCATACAGGCATAAAATCGTGGGCTTCGTGCAAGGTGATGGGCATGGCCAAGCCACCTGCTGTCGGTACCAAGTACAAATCGCCTTTGTGGCTGAACACAATGTTTTGTCCATCAGGCGAAATGGCCGAATAACGCAGCCAAAGTGGATTTTCTTGGGCTTGTGCCAAGAGGCTGCAAAGCAGAAAAGCAAAAAGTAAGAGTTTATTTTTGGGCATAAGTAGAGATATTTTTTTGAATAGTGAAACAACGTTGCAAAAGTATTTTTATTGTGCTAAGTACAAAACAAAAGAGGCCTTCGCTCGGAGCGAAAGCCTCTTTTGACATGAATGAAGCTATTTAGTCTTTCATTTTGAAAACATCATTGGCGGGCACTACATCAGGTGTTAATTTATCGGGGTCTAATACCACTTGTTTTACCTTTTTGGTAGTAGCTACCTTGATGTCTTTTTTATTGCCTTTTTGCCAAATTTCCACAGGTAGCCTGATGCGTGTCTTCTTGCCATCTGCTTCTTCTACTTCCAAAACCACGGGCATAAGCAGCGTCTTGTGGTTTTGCAAGCTTACAATAATCCCTTTGGTGGGGTCATTGTCCACGTATTTTACATCTTCGATGCTTTGGTCAGTGCCTTCATTGCCATAAAACCAGCCTTTCCAGAACCAGTCGAGCTCTTCTCCGGCTACATTTTCCATGGTGTTGAAAAAGTCCACAGGAGCAGGGTGTTTGAAAGCCCAACGCTTGATGTAAGCACGGAAAGCGTAGTCGAAGCGCTCTTTGCCAAGGATATGCTCGCGCAGTATGTACAGACCTACACCGGGCTTATAATAAGCCGTAAAGCCCAGCATTTCGTCTTGTACCACATCAGGATAGGTAGCAATGCTCTCGCGGTTAGGATTGCTGAAAAGGAAGTTGGCCAAGCCTCTCACATTGTTGATATTGAAGCCACGGGCATACTCGCCTTTGTTAAATTCCAAGGTGCTGTACAAGTTGATAAAGGTATTGAAGCCTTCGTCCATCCAAGGGTAGAGGCGCTCATTGCTGCCTACAATCATGGGAAACCAGTTGTGTCCAAACTCGTGGTCTGTTACGCCCCACAAGCTTTGCCCTTTGGAGTCGGCACTGCAAAAGCTCACACCCGGATATTCCATACCGCCTACCACACCGGCCACGTTTACTGCCGTAGGGTAAGGGTATTCGTACCACATTTTTGAATAGTGCTCGATAGAAGCTTTGGTATATTCTGTGGAGCGCTCCCAGCCACCACCTTTGGCACTTGTAGCCATGCTTTCTTGTGGGTAGAGCGAAATGGCCAAGCACTTGGCCGCTTTGTTGGGCAAGTTGATGCGGGCAGCATCCACGACAAAGGCTTCGGAAGCACCAAAGGCTACATCACGGGTATTGTTCATTTTGAAATGCCAAGTGATTTTTGAAGCTTTGGGGCGGCTATCGTCTTTGCCTACTTCGTCTTTGCCAATAATGGTAACGGTCTGGTCGCTGTTGCGGGCTTGTTCCCAGCGCTTGAGCTGCTCGGCAGTCCACACTTCTTTAGGGTTTTGGAGTTCTCCACTGCCTACAAGAACGATTTTGGAGGGAGTCGTGATTTTGTATTCGGTATTGCCGTATTCCAAGAAAAACTCGCCGGCACCCAAGTAAGGCTCTATGTTCCAGCCCTTGATGTCGTCGAAAACACACATACGCGGAAACCACTGCGCCATAGTATATACCCAGCCTTTTTCAAACTTCTGGCGTCCCATACGGTCGGCACCGTATTCAGGAATATCAAAACTGTATTGAATGTCAATGCTTACTTTTGCACCTTTGGCTTTGAGGGGCGTATCAGCGAAGCGAATTTGCATGCGCGAGTCGTCCACGATGTATTTGGTATCTTTTCCGTTTACTTTCACAGAGCTGATTTGGTAGCCGGAAGTGAAATTGCCACGGTGGCGACCGCCTTCCAAGGGCATGGTATAAGTGCCGCGGGCATCTTCCTTAAACTTGTTTTGTTCTAATTGCAGCCATACAAACTCCATTTCTTCGGGGCTGTTGTTGGTGTAGGTGATTTTCACGCTGCCGCTAAAGCGGTGTTTGTCGGGGTCTAATTCACCCACAATCATATAATCGGCGCTATTTTGCCAGTATTGCTCGCCGGGAGCGCCCGAGGCAGAGCGATAAGGCGTGGCGCGGAAGTCGAAGATAGGGTCAAAAATTTCCTGATTGTTTTTGAGCTGTGCCTGTACCGACCAGCTGCTTAGCAAGAGCCAAAGCCCTAAGCATAAACGCAGATGTTTCATAAAAAAAAGATGAATTTACGATGAAAATAAAATCTTGATAATTTGGACAAATATACTCCAAAAAACGAGTAGCGATATAAAATTATTGCCGGAAAGCTCAAAGATTTGGACAGAGTTGAGGAAATCCCTAACTTGCTTTGCCTTAATTGTAGTGTTTATGTGCCTCAAAATAGACATTCACACCCACATCATTCCCGAAAAGCTGCCTTCTTTCAAAGAAAAGTTTGGCTACGGTGGCTTTGTTAATCTCGACCATCACAAGCCCCGATGTGCCCGTATGATGATTGACGGGAAGTTTTTCAGAGAAATCTACGACAATTGCTGGGAGCCGGAAGTGCGCCTGCGCGAGGCAGCCCATTTCCGGGTGGACGTGCAGGTGCTTTCCACCATTCCCGTGATGTTCAACTATTGGGCAAAGCCCCTTGATGCGCTGGATACCTCCATGTTTCTCAACGACCATATCGCCGGCTTGGTGGCACGCTATCCGCGCCATTTCGTAGGCTTGGGCACAGTGCCCCTGCAAGCGCCCGAGCTGGCCATCCGCGAGCTGGAGCGTTGTATGCGTATTGGGCTGATGGGCGTACAAATAGGCACGCATATCAACGATTGGAACCTCTCCGACGAGCAGCTTTTCCCTTTCTTTGAAGCGGCAGAGGCCCTGGGAGCGGCTATTTTTGTGCATCCTTGGGACATGATGGGCAAGGAGAAAATGCCCAAATATTGGCTGCCTTGGCTGGTGGGCATGCCTGCCGAAACCTCGCTGGCGATATGTTCGATGATTTTCGGGGGAGTCTTTGAGCGCCTTCCAGCTTTGCGGGTGGCTTTTGCGCATGGAGGAGGGGCTTTTCCGGCTACCATCGGGCGTATTGAGCACGGCTTCAAAGTACGCCCCGACCTCTGCGCCATAGACAACAATGTGAACCCTCGTGCTTATCTAGGGCGTTTTTATGTGGATTCGCTTGTGCACGACCCCGAAGCCTTGCGCCTGCTACTCAAAACCCTCGGCGAAGATGCCATCGCCTTGGGTACGGATTATCCCTTTCCTTTGGGCGACTTGCAGATGGGCAAATTGGTAGAGGACTTGGAAGGCCTGAGTACCGCTTCCAAAGAAAAAATATTAGGCACAAATGCCCTCCGATGGCTCAACTTGGGTATGGAACAGTTTGTGGAAAAGTCGCCTACAAAAGAGATTCTCAAAAAATAAGCACATCTTGTAAATCAAACAAAACTCCTTTTTATGCAAATAGACCAAGCCCGAAGCATCCGCAGCGGCGAAGAGCTGCCCTTAGAAGCCTTGCAAGCCTACCTCGCCGAAGCACTTGCCCTGCCTAAAGACAGTGCCTTGCGTGTGGAGCAGTTTCCCAGCGGTTTTTCTAATCTTACCTATTTGCTGCATCTGGGCGAGCGCCGCTTGGTATTGCGCAGGCCGCCCTTTGGCGCGGGCGAAATCAGCAAGGGACACGATATGGAGCGGGAGTTCAAGATTTTGCAACGCCTGTATCCGGTGTTTCCCAAAGTACCGCAGCCCTACTTATATTGTGCCGATCCTGCCCTGATAGGCGCTCCTTTTTATGTAATGGAAAGGGTAGAAGGCATTATTCCGCGTGCGGGCAAGCCCCTTGGCCTACCTGCCGAAGATATGACCCAACTCTGCCGTCATTTTATACAAGAGTTGGCAACGCTGCATCAGATTCCTTTAGCACAGAGTGGCCTTTCAGACTTAGGCAAGCCCGAAGGCTATTTGCAGCGCCAAGTAGAAGGCTGGACAGCCCGCTACCGCAAAGCCCAAACTGAAGACCTGCCCCTGATGGAGCAGCTCATCGCTTGGCTGGCCAAAACCCTGCCCGAAAGCCCTGCACCTGCCTTTTTGCACAATGATTATAAATTCGACAACTTGGTACTCGCCCCCGAAGACCCTACCCGCATCAAGGCGATTCTGGATTGGGAGATGGCTACTGTGGGCGACCCATTGGCCGATTTGGGGCTGGCCTTGGCCTACTACCCGGAGGCCGACGATGCCCCTGCACTTTTGCAGTTTAGCTTGCCCTTGCAAGAGGGGCTGCTGCGCCGAAGCGAGTTGGTGGCACTCTATGAAGAGCAGCGTGGCCTGCAAGTGAGCGAAGGGCAAAGGGTGTATTATTATGTCTTTGGTTTGTTCAAAATCGCCGTGATTGTGCAACAAATCTACTATCGCTACAAAAAAGGCTACACCCAAGATGCCCGTTTTGCTGCCCTCGTACACGTATTGCAAGCGGCGGTGGGGCAGGCTGCCCAAAGCATCAACCGAGGGGCGCTCTAACATTTGGGCTTGTCAAAGTGTTGGTTTAAAATATTAAATTTCAAGCGTATTTATGTATCCATTGGCCATTATTGGTGGAGGTTTGTCGGGTTTGGCTTTGGCCATTCGGGCTGCCCAGCAAGGTATCCAAAGCATTGTCTTTGAAAAGAAGCAGTACCCTTTCCATCGGGTATGCGGAGAGTATATTGCGATGGAATCTTGGGATTTTCTGGAGCGCTTGGGCATTCCGCTCAGCAGTATGGATTTGCCCCGCCTTACGCAGCTGCGAGTATCAGCACCCAATGGCAAGTCTTTCGCCCAAAGTCTTTCGCCCGGTGGCTTTGGTATCAGTCGCTATACCTTAGATGCCCTGCTGGCCGAGCAAGCAAGGGCGCTCGGCGTAGAAATTTTGGAGAACTGCACTGTGCAAGCGGTGGACTTTCAGGAGGAGCGCTTCATATTGCAACACAGCCGCGGCAGTAGCGAAGCGCGCTGCGTGGCAGGGGCTTTTGGCAAGCGTTCCAACATAGATATTCAGCTCAAAAGAGCCTTTGTGCAGCCCCAAGCACCTGCCCAAAACTACATAGGTGTAAAATATCACATTGATATAGAAGATTTTGATGCACGCTATATCGAATTACATAATTTTGAAGAGGGCTATTGCGGTATTTCGCAAATAGAGGAGGGGCGCTACTGCCTTTGCTACCTTACTACGGCAAAAAACCTGCGCCGCCACGACAATGAGCTGAAGGTGATGGAAGAACAAGTGCTGATGCAAAATCCATTTCTGAAAAGATATTTTACAGAAGCAAAAATCCTCTACGACAAAGCCCAGACCATTTCCAACATCAGCTTTGCGCCCAAGAGCCCCCACGAAGACCATATCTTGATGCTCGGCGATGCTGCTGGCATGATTACCCCGCTCTGCGGCAATGGCATGAGCATTGCTTTGCGCACAGCGGCGATTTTGGCCGATATGCTGCCCGCCTTTTTTGAGGGAAAAATCAGTCGAGAAGCCTTAGAGCAGCAATACGCGCAGGCTTGGCGGCAGGCTTTTGCCTTGCGCATCGGTACGGGCAGGCAGCTGCAAAAGCTCTTTGGCAAGCCGCAGCTTACCAATTGGGCGATTAGCGGCTTGAAACCTTTTCCGGCTTTTCGCAAGCGTTTGGTACGTCTTACCCATGGGAAGGTCTATTAGGTTTATTTTTTTTCTACAAACAGGGTTTGCTTGCCTTGGGCATCTTCCAAAAGCAGTTTGGTGAGAGGGTTGCCTTCCTCATAAGGTTGTGGTGTGATTTTGTAAATCCCTTCCTTGCCCGGCAACCTTACTTCAAAATAAGTGCTGTCATCTTCTTTGGTCTTGGGAAAGCCATCGCCTACCATATCTACCGCCTGAAGTGTGCTTTGGGCATCGACCTTGTAGGCAAAAGGGGCAAACATAGGCCCTGCCGAGGTGGCGAGCACTTGTCCGTCGGGGGCGTAGCAAAGAAACTCCGGGTGATAGGTAATGCTCTCCTCTTCGTTGAGGTAGCGTACACCCGCCATCAGCCAGCCTTTACTGACAATCATTTTTTCTTTGTTGTCGTTGCGTTCTACGCTCAATCGTCCACTTTCTTCATCTTCGGCAATCACTGTCAGTTTTATAGGGGCGGAGTCTTTGCTGCCCTGAAACATAATATCCTCCAGCGCCAAGGTTTCGCTGTTGAGTTTTACAAAAAATATTTCCACACGGCCTTTGTCTCGGAAGGTATAGGCCACAAAGCCGTCGGGTACGGCATCTGGGCTTTGCGCACTGTTGGCGGTATTTTCTTCAGTATCTTTTTCGCTTTTTTCTTGGGAAGAGGGGCTACAAGCGCATAGCCAAAGGCCAAAAGTGAGAAATAAACAAACAGATTTCATAAGAGAATAATAAGATAATGAATGAGAGATGTTTTAGTGAATCAAAGCTATCAAATTTGCCTTGCAAGTGGGCGGCTTTATTTATGAAAGCTACTTTTTGCTTTATCAAATCCTGATTTTTACTCAAGAAAGCCTGCTGATGTTTGTTTGAAAGCAAATAATCAAGTAATTTTAGCAATCAAGGTATCAGCTATATTTTACCATTTTTTGTTTCATGAATCGAAGACGTGCCCTCCAACAACTTTCCCTGCTTACCGCTTCTACTTTTTTGCCTGCCATAAGTATCGGCAAAGACAATACCCTGCCTTATGGCATCAGTGGGGCGCAAGTCTATAGCAATGGTCAATTGGAAGAGTATTTTGTAGGCATCACTGCCGAAGGTCAAATTCGCCTCTCCAAAGAAGCCCTGCCTGTGGGGCAGCTCATCGAAGCCCAAGGTAAGGTGCTTTCGGCTGGTTTTATAGATATTTTGGGCGATAACTCCGCCTCGCCGGAGCAAACATACGGCATTTTTGAAAAGTACAAATTGGCCGATGGCCTCAGTACTGTATTGCAAATGCACGGCGGCAGCGGCAATCCCAAGCAATATTACCAGCATTTCGGCAAGCTACCGCATTATGTAAACTATGGTGTTTCGACCAAAGTGATGATTATTCGCCTTTCTTACAACACCCTGGCGGCACGCTTACAAGCCGTGCGCGAATCGGTAGAGGCGGGAGCGCTGGGCGTATCGCACAGCATTGAGTACCAGCCTACGCCTTATGAGGAAGTATTGGCTTATGCCAAAATCGCCGCCCAATACCAAGTACCTTTTTGCCTGCACCTGCGCTATTCTTCCAAAGAGCGCGAGTTGGAGGGCGTGCGCGAAGCTGTAAAAATCGCCAGAGCTTCGGGGGCGCATGTACATATTGCGCATTTGCATTCTACCGGAGGCACTTTTGCCATGCAGCAGGCGCTCGACATACTGCATACTGCCCGTGCGCAGGGGCTTTCGATGAGTACTTGTATCTATCCTTATACCTATTGGGCGACTTATTTGCATTCTAAACGCTTCGACGAGGGCTGGCAGCAGATGTACGGACTTTCTTACGCCGACCTGACGGTGGTGGGTACGGGCGAAAAGCTCAGCAAAGTGCGTTTTGAGCAGTTGCGCCGACAGCCCGGCATATTGGTAGCCGTACCCGAAGGCACGATGCCCTTCGATAAAACCATTGATTTGGCGCTTCAGACAGACTTTTGTATGATTGGCTCCGATGGGGGTATCGAAAGAGAGCCGCGTGCCAACTCGCATCCGCGTGGGGCAGGTTGCTTTGCTACGGCCATGGCCCACGGCCTGAAAATAGGGATTAGTTTAGAAAAAATGCTTGACAAGGTAACGCGCCTTCCGGCCAATTTGCTGGCACCCGCCCTGAGCCGCCGAGGAGATATTCAGGAGGGCTATATCGCCGACCTGACCCTCTTCGACTCCAAAACCATCCAAGGAAAAGCCACAGTGAGCAATCCCAACGTTTTTTCGGAAGGGATTGAGGC
>DAIQNQ010000102.1:0-11198 GCA_036788275.1 Thermonemataceae bacterium | reverse complement strand
ATGACCAAGCACATACGACTCTTAGGATGCTTTTTGCTTTTGATGCATTCCTTATTCGCTCAGAGCGACTGGAAAACGCTGGAGATAGGGGCTTCGGCTCAAAAATGGCAACAACAGCTGACGGATATTTCTAACCCAAACAGTTGGGAAGAAACCGCTTTTGTACTGAACGAGAAAGTGTACTTCTTTGGATTGGAAAGCCCCAAAGCAGAACTGTTGTTCTATAATGACAGGCTTTATGGCTGGAAGCTTTTTTTAGATGCCCAAGATTGGAGCCGTCTTAAAGATAGCTTGACCAAAAATATTGATGCGCAAGGAAAAATTGATGACCAAAAGAAAGAAGGCTATTGGTATGCTGATGGCGCGCAAAAGCAATTTGCGGTATTTACTTCCAACAACCAAATGACGCTTTACTTTACCGATCAAGCGCCCAAAGACTTTCATTGGCAAGATTTATTTAGTGGGATTTTATTTTATGTAATGTTTACAATTGTAGGCGCAGTGCTCTTGTATTTTCTTTTGGCTTGGCTATGGCTCAGCTACTGTCCACAGTGCAAAGCGCTCAGCATGAAGCATCAGCGCAGAGACACCCACGGTAAAGCCATCAATACGGGTACTTTTATGGACCAAGCCTTGGGCGGAGGAACGATAAAGACACGCTTCAAACACCGAGATATTTATCGTTGCAAAACTTGCGGCTACGAGCGCAAATACAAGTCTAAAAGTTATTGATGGTGCTTGCACTCAAAATCAAACTAAAATCAAAGCCGCCAAAGGTATGAAATCCCTTGGCGGCTTTGATTTATATATCCTTGAGTCTTTGCGAGCGGAAGCTTTTAGTCCACACCCAACATCACGAAAGAGCCCCAATAGACAGGTTCTTTGTAGCTTTGCTTAATTTCCATTTTGGCTTTGTGAAAGGCTGTACGTTTGCTTTCGCCGCTGAGCAGATAACCATAAAAAGCCACCATCAGCTTTTGCGTTACCTCATCGTTTACCTTGAAAAGACTCATCACGATGGTCTTGGCACCGGCAATCTGGAAGGCGCGTTGCAAGCCAAAGACCCCTTCGCCGATTTGTACCTCGCCCACACCCGTTTCGCAGGCCGAGAGGATCACAAGGTCGGTTTGTTCGAGGTTCATATTCATAGCTTCGTAGGCGGTCAGTACACCTTCTTGGTAGTTGAGCGAGGCCTCAGCGCTCTCAAAAATATCGCCCGCACTGGCAAAGAGCAAGCCCGATT
This sequence comes from Thermonemataceae bacterium, assembly GCA_036788275.1. GTDB lineage: Bacteria > Bacteroidota > Bacteroidia > Cytophagales > Thermonemataceae > DAIQNQ01. The sequence continues at coordinate 9,955 of DAIQNQ010000102.1, read as the reverse complement.
TCATGAGCGGATTTTGGAGGATACTGTTGTCGCCAATGTCAGAGTTGGGGCGCAGGTTGGGAGCGAAGAAGCCGTGTGTAGCAATATGCAGTATCTTGGGGCTATTGGTTTCTTTTACATTATTTTCAGAAGCCTTTGCCTCGGTATAGTAAGAGATTTGGTAACCTTGCTTCTCAAACAATCCTCTGATACTTTCTACCTCTACTTGTGTACCCGGCAGCGAGGCCACCTTGGGGCGACTTACCTTTTGTTCGTAGTAATCGGGATTGCCGAAGAGCGTGATACTCTTGCTGGTATTTTGGGTTTGTTTACCTCTTTGGAGCAAGTCTTTGGTATTGGCTATCAGTGCAATATCCAAATCCTCAATCACGTAGCGTCCTGTGGTGGGATTCAGCAGCGATTCTACATTGAGCTGGTTGTAGGCACCATCAGGCGAGAAGAAGAGCAGCTTCGGCTTGCCCACAAAATCCTCCAAGGGTTGCCAGTAGGTTTTGTAAGAGAAGCGGTTATTGAGGCGCGCCTTGGTGGTATTGCGATAGTAGGCCAACATGCCGGTTTCCATTACTTTGCCGTCGCGCAGTACCATGGCCTTGGGCAGGGTATCGCCGGGGCTTACTTTCAGGGCCAAGTACAAGATAGAATCCGAGAAAGTATTGGTATAAAGCCTGAAACGCACCATTTCGAGGGCTTCTTCGCCTTCGCGGAGGCTGGCACGTACATCTTTCCAAGTAGTGGCCTTGTAGTCAGAGAAGATGTCTGATTCCTCGCTGAGGGCTTTTTCCAAAAGCTCTATGTCTGTTTCCAAAGCCTGAATATCAATCCCATTGATTCTTCTTTCCTCATTGCCCATACTCAGTACAGTGGTGAAGTATTCTTTCTTTTCGAGCCAGCTTTGATATTTTTGCTTGAGGTCTTCATTGCTGCCCAACAATATTTTCTCTCTTATTTTGATAGAAGAGCTGAGCAAGATGGCCTTGGTGGCCAGCACGTGGTCATATACCTTGCCCATCATTTCGGGGCGGCTTTGGAGCTGCGCCAATGCCAGCGAGCGATAAAACTCAAAGTCGGGTTGTATCAATGCCCAATATTTGGCTTTTTCGCGCTCGCTCAAAGAGGGGAAGTATTTCTGTATATAGCGCAGGTATTCTTGGGTACTTTCGTCGAGGCTGCTGGTGGCTTGGGCGTAGTCTTTTTTCTGATAAAACACCCTGCCCAACTTGCCGAGATTGCGCACATAGCCCGGATGCTGCTCATCGAAAATGCCTTTGTACAAGTCTTTGGCCTGACGGTAGTGGCTTTCGGCGGCATCAAGCTGGCTTTGGCGCAGGGCTACATCGCCTTTGAGCGAGTAAGCGCCGGCACTGTTGATATTGTTTTCGCCAAATTTACTTTTCCAAATGGCATTGGCTTGGTCAATAAACTGAGTGGCCTCTTCGTAGCGCTCTGTTTCGGCATACACCATCGCCAAGTTTTTGAGGGCTTCGGCATATTGAGGGTGCTTGTTGTCGAAGGTGGCTTCTACGATTTTCTTGGCATTATCGAGGGCTTCTTCTGCGACTTTGGCATTTTGCTGGGGATTGGCAGCAAATTGTATCAAAGCCAGCTCTGTGAGCAAGGTTGCATTTTTGATATGGTAAGGGCCGAGGATTTCCTTTTGGATTTCCATAGACTCTTTCAAGCTCATCTCGGCACGGTCAAAATCGCCCAAGGCCGCCTGAATATTGGCCAATAGCTCTTTGCTGTCGTTGTAGGCGAGAGATTTCTTGCCATATACCGTGGCGGCGATATTTTCTGCGCGGCGGGTATTTTTTTCGGCATTGCCATAGTCGCCTTTCACATAAAAGAGATAGCCGTATTGTTGCAGAGGATAAATGAGCTTGCGGCTTTGTGTGCCGTATTTGCTCTCTTTGCGGCTGATAATATCTTTGAGCAGAGTTTCGGTGCTGTTGTACTCGCCGATGCGGATGTACAAGCTGGCCAAGTCTTCTGCCGATTCGGCTTTGAAAGCTTCCAAGTTGATATTCTCGGTGATTTCAGGGTCTTTTTCTAATTTTTTATAAATCTCGTTAGACTGCTTGATAAGCCCTTCAGCCAGCTGGTAGTCGCCGATAATGCTGTAAATGCGCGCCATTTTGGCCAAGGCATCGGCATATTCTACCGAAAACACAGTAAAGTTATTTTTGATGATTTCGAGTGCCTCATTGATATTGCTTTCGGCCTGTCGGTAGTTGCCCAAAAGGGTTTGTACATTGGCTACATTGCGCAGCTCATTGGCCACTTTTACGCTCTTCGCACCGTATTTTTGCTCAAGCAAGGCGCGGGCACTTTCGAGTACTTCATAGGCCTTTTGGAAGCGGTCGTTGTTTTGGTAATAAGCCGCATAATACTCTGTAAACTTGATGTAGTCTTGTTGTGCCACATTCAGGTTACGCTGTACCTCTTCGTAAGGCACTTCTTCAAAGATTTTTTTGGCTTCCTGAAACTCCTCACTGTATTGGCTGTAATAGTAGCCTACTTTAATCATCGTGGTCTTGTACTCAAAAGAGTTGAGCGGCAAGCGCTTTTGTTGGGCATCAAGCCAATCTCTGTGGATTTGGTCGGCTTGCTTGATGTTTGCGTCATTTTTGGTATATACCTGTGCCAGCAGCTCGACGGCGCGCACCCGCACCTCGTGGTCTTCGGGCAGCACTTCTTTGGGCTTGGCCACTACCGCCTCAAGGATTTCTTGGGCTTCCTTGATGTCGCGTCGGAAGATAAAGCGCTCTGCTTCTACCAGTAGCCCTCTAAGATAAGGCACAGATTCCTCACCATAGTTCTTTTTGGCAATACGCTTGAGCTCATTGATACGGGAGCGTTGAAAGCCCTGAAAACTTTTGTTGTAGATAGAGCTTCGGGCTTTATTTTCTTGGAGTTGGAGATAGGTTTTGCTTTGCTCGCGGTAGGTATCTTCATAAAATTCGTGGGCGCGTTGTGCCATCTGCGTATAATCAATGGCCTTGCTGAAATTCTCTTGGGCATCATAGATTTCGGCAAAAGCAATCAGATGCTTCATATAGCCTGTCGAAGTTACACCCAAGCTGCGGCGCACCAGCACATTGCTGGCATTAAGCACCGAGTCGGCCTGCTCATAGAATCCACTTTTGATATACACTCTTGCCTTCAGGGTATAAAGCTGTGCAAGTTGCTGCTTGTTGCTTTTACGGCGATTTTTGGAGAGTTGTGCAGCGAGCGCTTTGTCTTCTATCAAGCTTTTGCGCAAGGTGATGAGCGAGTCAATCGTGTTGTGGGCTTTCTGAAAGCCCCCCCAGCTGTAATAGGCTTGTGCTTTTTGTTGGGAGAGCGCCGCCACCACATAAGAGTTGTCGCTTTGCACTGAGCTTGCTTCTGAGAGGAGCTGTATGGCTTTGAGGGGATTGCCGTAGGTATTATAAATTTCGGCAATGCGGCTCATGGCCAGTAGGTACTCGTCAGGATTTTCATTTTTGATACTATTGAGTAAGTTTTTGGCTTCGGCAATACTTTCGTTCATTTCCTGAAATTTGCCCATTGCCTCATAGTTTTTGGCTCTCTGTGTGGCATTCCAAGCGGTATAGAGGGGATTGTCCGAAAGCTTGTCGCTAATGCGCCTTGCTACGCGCAGGTTTTCTTTGAGGGCTTTGTCGTATTTGCCGATGTCGTAGAGGGCTTCGGCTTTGCCAAGGAGTGACTGGTAGCTTTGGGATTTTTGTGCTGAGGCAGCAGCAGAAAAGAGCAGGGCAAAGCATAGTATCCAAAGATGCGTGTTCAAGGTTTTCATATTGCCTAAAAAGAAGATTTGAAATTAGTTATTTTTATGCTAAAAACGTAGTTTTTCGGTACTTGTATATAAAACATCGAAATTTAGCAATTTTTGATTGGATAGCAAATCTATTACAAGATTTTAAAGTGTTCAGCTACAAGTAATTTTGCATTCTCAGACATAAGATTTTGACCAAAGCGGCATTTTCAAGGAATTATTCTGTACTGAAATGAAGTTTTTTGTATGAATTTTGCAATTTCATTCCCCAATCATTTCTAAAGCCTTATGTCAATATTTCGCTCCTTTTTTTTCTTTTCTCTACTTTTTCTTTTTTTTACCTTGCCCGCCCAAGCCCAAAAAGCCCGCAAAGACCTTGTGCGCAAATGGGAGCTGGTAGAAATACAACTCGACAAGCTTCGCCTCGGCGAGCAAGAACTGCGCAGCAAAAAAGGAAATACCCTCATCGAGTTTCGCGAAGACGGCTCCTGCCTCATCACGCCTGCTCTCAAAGATGCCAAAGCCAAAATCAACCGCTGGCGCTTGGCCGAAGATGACAGCAAGCTGATTATCACGTCGAAAGAGGAGCAAAGTGCCAAGAACTATAACCAAAAGTTTTCGATAGACAAGCTTTCCTCTAAGGTGCTTATTATCAGCGTTGGCGAAAAAAATGACCGAGAAGTTTATACCTACAAAGCTATCCGCTAAATAGGGCGACTCTTGCGCAGTGCCGTAGAAGCCACAATGGCCGTAAAGAAAGTAATCATCAGTTTTAAACCTATTTCCTCAAAAAGGATACTGCCTATGCTTCTGTTTTTGGCCATTTCGAGCAGTTGTTCAAAAGCAGCTTCATTGGGTAATTTTTTAAGAATTTGTGCTTTCTTGGCCTGTAAATCGGTCAATAAACCAGCAATGTGCTGTTCTAAAGCTTCAGGAAAAATACTGAAAGCCAGCCCTACCACGATACAAGTACTCAGTAGCAAGGCTGTATTGAGGAGGGTCATCAGTACCAAGCCTTCCGGAAAGCTCATTAGGCCATCATTGACGCGCATTTTGTAGTAAATGGCCGTGCTTACGGGTAAGCCTATGTAGAGCAGGAAGTCGAAGCCTTTGGCTGTGCTGTTGAGCGGGTCTTTGAAAAATATGAAGAGAAGCAATAAAAAAACCACATTAAAAGCCACGCCAAGGCCACTGGCCTGCAAAATGGTACGAAAATAAGGGTGTGTCATATTTTTAGTCAAAAAACTCAGTGTAAATACCATTGACAATGCCCCGCACCTTGCCGCGCAGCTCCTTGTCCAAAAAGGGCGAATTGTGCGAAGCCGATACAATGCGTGCCTTGTCGTAGAGAAAGAGGCTGTCGGTATCAAAAATCGTGAGGTTGGCCGGAGCGCCCTCTTTTATTTCGGGCAGTGGCAAGCCCAGCAAGCGCCGAGGAGCAAAGGCAATTTTGTCGAGGATTTGCTCAAGGCTCAAGCCTTGGTGGTTATAAGTATTCATAGCCGAAAAGACCGTCTCTAAGCCAATAGCACCAAACTCCGCCAAGTCAAATTCCAATCTTTTACTTTCAATATCTTGGGGGCAATGGTCGGATACCACCGCATCAATGGTGCCATCGGCCAGCCCTTCCCAAAGGGCGAGGCGGTCTTCTTCGCTGCGCAGGGGCGGATTCAGTTTGAAATGGGTATCGAAGTCTTGCAGGGCACTGTCGTTGAAAGCGAGCTGATGTGCCGCTACATCGCAGCTCACTTCCCAACCTTTGGCCTTGGCTTGGCGTACAAGGGCTACGGAGGCTGCCGAGGAGAGGCAGCTAAAGTGCAATTTGCCCGTACCGCAATACTCCAGAAAGTCTAAGTCACGTTTGAGCATCATAGTTTCGGCCAAAGCAGGCATGCCTTTCAGGCCTAAGAAGCTGGCCTGAGGTCCTTCGTGCATCAGCCCAAAGCGGTTGAGCAGCGGGTCGGCGGGGCGATTGATGAGCAGGCCGCCAAAATGCTGCAAATAGAGTAGTGATTTGAGCATAAGATCGGAATGCCATACGGGCTGGAGACCATCGGAAAAGGCCACCGCTCCGGCATGGTGCAGGTCTATCATATCGCTCAAGTGCTCGCCTTTGCATTGGAGCGACAGCGCGCCTATGGGGTAGAGTTGTACGGCTTCTTGGTGATTTTGGCTTAGGATGTAGGCCAGCCGCTCTTTGCTATCGAGGCAAGGTTGGGTATTGGGCAAGAGCGCTACCGCCGTAAAGCCTCCACGGGCAGCGGCTTTGCGGCCACTTTGCAGGCTTTCTTTGTGCTCGAAGCCCGGGTCGGGGATGAGGGCACGCATATCGCACCAGCCGATAGAGAGGTAAGCACCGTCCAAATCTCGACGAGCTACCGCTGCGCCTACTTCGAGTGTACCCGCGGGTTTGAGGGCTGCAATACGTCCGTTTTCAATCAGTAAAGAGACTTGCTGTCGGTGCAAGGGGCTGCCGGGGGCAATAAGGGTAGCAGCATGGAGCAATAGTTGCATACAAAAGCCGGCTTAAAAAGAGTAGATGTTGTGTAGAAACATACAAAAATAGATGCCCGATATTTGCTTCAAAAGCATCAGTGAGGCAAAGATAGAAAGGAAAATGAAAAAGTGAAGCAGGGGCTTCGGAAAAATGGCTATCTCAGATGCCTCACAAACTTACACAGGCTTTTGCCCCAATGGTTTTTTTTATAATTTTAAACTTTCAAAAACGCTTAAAACGCCTTTATCAATGAAAAAATACTTTTTTGTACTGCTCATCGCATTGCTAAGCTTCGAGAGCTATGGCCAAGGTTCTACCGCCGATTCGTTGGCCTTGCTTTACAAACGCTATTTGGAACTGAGCAAGGGCACTTCCGACTCCCTCTCTGCGCTCTACAACCAATTTCGCTCCATGCGGCAAGAGGTAAATGTAAACACTGAGCTGGCCAATAAAATTGACCGAGAAAATCTGCTCAATGCCAAAACCCGCTACGAGAAAAATGTAGAGAGCATCCGCCGTACTGTGGTGCTGATGGAAAGTGCCATGAAGAGTATCAAAGCCCTCGAAGCATCGCTCTCGGCTACCGACTATTTCAACAGTATTTCGGCGCTCAACAATCCCACCAATGATGAGCTGGGTTTTAAGCTGGAAGACGATATTATCAAGCTGCTGGAAGACAAGATTCTCAGCAAGGTAAAGAAAAAACGTGGCGACCGCCTCAAAATGATTATCTCCAGTATTTTCAACAATCCCATTACCAGTACTTTGCTTTCGGCAGTACCAGCAGTAAATACCCTTACCTCGGTGGTAAATATGGTAAACGTGGCCGCTGTGGACGAAGAAAAAGTAGAGGCCGCCGACCTGAGGGCTTTTCAGGCAGAGCTGCGCAAGTATATAGAGCATTATGAGGCATTGGCACGTATCAATCAGGATTTCAGTGCGACTATCTCCAGCCTCAATGTGAAAGCTGATGGCTTAGAGAAATTAGCGACCGACTTTATCCGCGTGAATGCCCACGACCTTTACCAAAAAGAGCTGCCTGCCAACTATGAAAAAATACCTGCTACGGAGCTGATTCGTGATTATTACAATTATATGAAGGTGGATGATTTTATCCGTGGTATCGAGAGCGACACCCGCACTGCCAACCGTATCGCCTACGAAAAGCTCGTTACAGACAGCCGCTTGGGCTATTCGGTAGTAGGTCGCCAGAAAGTGGCTTTTATGGGAGAGCAGTTGGAGCAGCTTACCAACGAGTACCTGACCTCTTTCGACAGCTATCACAAAAATATTGTAAAAGTATTGGAGAAATCTACGCTTGTAGGCGGTAATCAGGCCAAAATCAAGCAAAAGGTGGAAAATCTGAACAAGCAGTTCGACAATCTCAAAACCCGCTTCGTAGAAAATATAGACTTGGCCACCACCAAAAAACGTCTCTACGAAATACCCCGCTATTAGGCGCTACCCCGCTACTTCGAGGAGCATCGCCACCAAGCCGACACTTGGTGGCGATTGTGCTTTATGGGAGGATTTTGAAAGGATATTTCCAATATTTTTATCTTCTTTCAATACAAATTTTCATAATTTTGCACATTCAATTTTATCCCGTAATGGTTGTTATATGCAAGAAATTCTCTTTGAGTCTGATGCTGTAGTGGTAAAATATAAGTCTGAAAGCAAAATTTTTGAATACGAGTGGCAGCCACGCACCACAGAGCTGAGCGATGAGGAGTACCGCAGCGCGATGCTCGAAGTGATGCGCCACGTACAAATACTCCAACCGCGCTTGGTGGTGGCCAATACCAAACACTCCAGCTTTGCTATTCATGTAGATTTGCAAAAATGGGTAGCCGAAAACGTCATTGGGCCGGCAGCGCGCTTGGGTATGAAAAAACTGGCTTTGGTGGTAAGCAGCGACCTGATTATACAGCTCTCTGTGGAGCAATCGCTCGACGAAACCGCCGAAAAACCTTTTGAAACCAAGTATTTTGATGAGGTGGCCGCCGCTTACCAGTGGCTTGCGGGCTTTGTAGGCAGGTACTAAAGGTTTTATCTTTGCCAATAGCTGTATTCTGTGCTGGTATGAGGTATTTGCCTGCCTTGGGGGTCTATCAGGTAGGTAATTACTTTTTTTCTGCGATTCTCGGAGTCATATTCGTAGCTATTTACCGAGAGCAGGTAGCTGTCGAGCGTACCGTGTAGGGGCATCATTTTACTTGCTTTTACCAGCGCGATGCGCCCTGCATCATCATAGATGTACTCTTTTTGATTGGTGCTCAGGCTGTCTTGCTGAAATACCTGAATTTCTCTTTCCAAAAGGCCTTTTGCATCATATTGATAGTATATTTCCAGTATTTCAGAAGAGGGCTTTGCCCACTGCAGCTGCTTTTGTTGCAGCTTTTCTTTTTGGTATTCGTAGGCTTCCAGATAGGAATTGTACGTGTTTTTTTCTGAATATGCTTTTTTGATAAGCCTGCCTTGGGCATCATAGAGCCATTTTTCGGCAGGATAGGGCAGGCTGTCGGGGTGGCTGCGACGGTCAATCTGCACCAATTGCTGCCTTGTATCATAATGATAAATATAAGATTGCAGCGGCGAGGCTGCCGAAGCGCTCCACAAGTGCCTTGCGGCCAAAGTTCCCTTCTCATTGTACTCAAAATACCAAAATCCCTCACGTAGCACTTTGTCTTCTTGGTCGTAGTCTGCCTCCAGCGTATCTTGATACACCAGCATACGTTTTTGGCCTTCGCTGCGGAAGCATTCTACAAAAGTAAACTTGGTGTAGGCTTTTTGGCTGATAATACCTTGCAAGGTACTTTGATAGGATTCTTTATTTTGACAAGAAAAAAATAAGAATAGTACAAATATAAATTTCAATTTGCAGTAATAAATTACACGAATCATAAAAAAGTACCAATAAAATTTTGAGAATTGCAGGAATTGCCTAACTTAGGGTAACTTATTCTTTCTAACAAACAAAAATATGAAGAATTCTTTACAACATAAGTTACAACTACAATTTCTCCTCCAACAAAAAGACCCCAACGCTTGGGAGATAGCCTTTGCATTGATGAAGGGCACGGGTATTCCCAAAGCCCTCTCTTTCCAAAAAGAGCATTATCCCTATCTCATACAGCTGCTCGGAGAATACGAAGAAATACAAGGCGATATAGAGGGCTTTATGGACTATCCCGTGAAGCGCTACGAGGCCTCGCCTTATCTGCAAAGTATTTCTCTGAACGACAGCCACTTTTCTCACTTTCGTGTAGCGGCCAAGGGCTGGGACTACCTCCGGCAGATGTCGCTCTGCTTCGATGCCCTCTGCGAGCTGCCCAACGACATAGACCGCCTCGGCCATCTGCAAGCTTTGTACCTAACGGGCAATCGCCTGCAAAGTTTGCCTCCCACAATCGGCAATATGCGCAGCTTGCGCCTGCTCTGGCTGGCGGGCAATCAGCTCAAGGCCTTGCCCCAGGAGATGGCCTCGCTCAAGGCTTTGGAAGAGTTGGACTTGAGTCGTAATCGGCTAAAAAATATGCCCGAACAGGTTTTTCAGCTTGCTTCTTTGCAGGTGTTGCGCCTCGACCACAACCTGCTCGAAGAGCTGCCCGCCGATATTCAAAAGCTGCGAAACTTGCGCAAGCTCTCGCTGGCGGGCAATCCACTGCGCCGCCTGCCCGAAG
>DAIQNQ010000101.1:7054-11265 GCA_036788275.1 Thermonemataceae bacterium | reverse complement strand
TTCCTTTGCTCATTGTACCAGCGGATGCGGGCGGCTATTTCGCTGAGGAGTTGGGGCTCTTGCTCGATGGCATTGCCTACTACTACCACATCTGCACCCGCCTTGAGGGCTTCTAAGGCCTTTTCGGGGCTGTTGAGGCCGCCGCCTACTATCAGGGGGCAATCTATGGCTTTGCGCACGGCTTGTATCATTTGATTGCTGATGGGCTTTTCGGCACCGCTGCCTCCATCCATATAGATAAGGCCAAGACCGAGCATTTCGCCTGCCATCGCCGTACAAGCGGCCACGCTGGCCTTGTCGTGGGGGATAGGTGTGGTATTGCTGATGTAGGATACGGTGGTTTGGCGGCCACTTTCCACAAGCATGTAGCCCGTAGGCAAAATCTCCAAGCGGCTTCTTTTCAGGATGGGGGCTGCGATGATGTGCTGCCCGATGAGTAGGTCGGCATTGCGGCCTGAAATGAGCGAAAGCAGCAAGATGGCATCGGCCTCGGTATCAATGTGGAGGTTGCTGCCCGGAAAGAGAATGACCGGAAGCTCGCTCTGCTCTTTGGCCAAGCGCACGATGCTGTTGAGCTGGTCGCCCACAATGAGGCTGCCTCCCACAAAGAGGTAGTCCACGCCTTCGGCTACGGCCTTGGCAAGGAGCGGTACAAAATCCTCTACTTGGATATTGTCGGGGTCTATGAGCAGTGCAAAGGACTTCCTGCCTTGTGTGCTTTTTTCCTTTAAGCTTTCTAAAATAGAATTATGCATCTTCGGCTTCGGGGTTGATTGCTTCGGCTTCGGCCTCTTCGGTGTTTTCGGCAAAAGCCGCCATCATCTCTAATATTTTTTGCTTGGCAATGGCCACCAAAAACAAAGCGATTTCTCTTTTGATAATAGCAAAGATACTATCCTCTTCTACTTTTTGATAGAAGGGCACTTCCTTGCTGTCGGTCTTTGTATCGGTGTCGGGCAGAGCCTCTTGCCGGCCCTGCAAAGAGCGCATCAGCCAATAAGCCCCTAAGGCAAAGCCCAAGACGGTAAGTCCTATCCGAAGGCTTTTTTGGAAGTCGTCTTTAAGGTCTGAAACTTCGGCCTGAATGCCTTGCTCATAGCTTTTGATGTCTTGTAAGAGCTGTGCCTTGCGGGCGGCAAGCTGCTCCTCAGGGCTGAGACTGTTTTTCGTTTTGTTCATGGTCTTCAGAAAGAGGCTTATTTTGTAAAAAAATCTGAATAGTGGCATTGCCAATACGCTGCATGAGTATTTTTTGGCCTTTGGGCGAGCCAAAGATGCCAAGAAGTATCAAGAAAAATAAGGCGATAATTAAAAAGCCCCAATAGCTACTTTCCAACCAAGTGTTTAGTGCAAAGGCAAGGCTCAAGCTGCCAAATACCAATACCAAGGTAATAAGTACCGACAAAATCGTGAGCTTGACAAGCTTCGCTACAAAATGCACCAGCTCTTCTTGGGCTTGGACGGTCAGAATCTCCAAGCGAATGTCCACATACTTTTTTAGTAATTCAAAAAGCTGATTCATTAAAATTATAAAATTTTTATTAATTTTAGCTTGCTGGGTCAAAGATACAAACTTATTAATAGCCAAACAAAGGCTTTGGACACGGCCAAGCAGCTAATCAATTATATTTTTTTAAAACGATTTTCAATCTAAAACTCACAAACACAATGGCAACCAACAAAAATAAAAGCTTCAGCCCACGCCTTGGCCTTATAGGCCTCAGCATCGCCTCTATACTGTTTGTATTGTTGGCCAGCACCTCCTGCACACGTATTGACGCAGGTCATGTGGGGCTGATTGTAAAGCTCTATGGCTCCGAAAAAGGCGTACAGGATGTAACCGAAGTAACGGGTATGGTTTGGTACAACCCCATTACCACGGTGGTGTATGAGTTTCCCACCTTCGTACAAAACGTGGTTTTTACTGCCGATGCACAAGAGGTGAGCCTCCAGAATGAGGAGTTTCGTGTAACTACCAAAGACGGTCTCGTAGTAATGTTTGATATTTCGATGAACTACCGCGTGGACCCCAACAAAGTAGTACCCATCTTCAAAAAATACCGCAAACCCCTCCATCAGCTTGATAAAACCGTGATGCGCAACTACATGCGCGATGCCTACAACCGCGTATCCGGTAAATACACTGCTGAACAGCTCTATGAAAATAAAAATGCTTTTCAGACCGAGTCGGAAGATGCCATCAAGCAAACGCTCAACAGAGAAGGTTTTATCGTAGAGCAAGTGGTATTACTCAATGAACTGCGCCTGCCCAAAGCCGTGGTGGACAATATCAACGCCAAAATCAATGCCCGCCAAATAGCCCTCAAAAAGGAGCAAGAAGTAGCCCAAGAGCGTGCCGAAGCCCAGAAAGAAATCGAAAAAGCCAAAGGTTATGCCGAGGCCATCCGTATCAAAGCCGAAGCCGAAGCCAATGCCAACCTTACTGTGGCACAATCACTTACCAACTCTTTGATAGAGTACGAAAAAGTGAAAAAGTGGAATGGTCAAAACCCTACCTACGTGGGCAGCGGCAGCGGAGCCAGTGTATTGCTACAAGCCAAATAGCCAAATACACAATAAAAAAGCGGGTAGCTCCAAGAGAGTTATCCGCTTTTTTGTTTTTTAGGACTTGTTATACATTTTTGAGCTCTGCTTTCAGGCGATCTTCTAATTTTTTACACATATTCTCCAAATCCATCGCCATCACTTCGTCGCCTGTGGCATTGCGAATGGTATCGGCCATACCTGCGATGGTTTCGATACAAAAGCGCTTCATCTCGTGTACCTCCATGTCTTTCGTCCAAAGGTCTATTTTGAGTGTGCCGTTTTGCCAGCCTTCCCAAAGCGCCAGCATCATGCCTTTGGCTTTTTCTTTACCTTCGGTGGGCTTTTGGGTAGCATCCCATTGGATAGCCTCGCATACATTGGCTTGGTCGAGGGTGATTTCTAAAGTAATATTTTCTTTGCGTGCCATGTGTAAAAGAATCCTTTTCTGGTTTTCTGAAACAATATTGTCTTGTGTATTTCCAATAAACAATCTTGATTTTTTTAAGTTCTGATTTCGTACATTCATTCCCAATAAATATTCTGCCATGCCCACAACGCTCCGCCTTCTCTTGGGCGACCAACTCCACGAAGGCCACTCTTGGTGGCAAAAGCCGCCGCAGCCGGAGGTGTATTATGTGATGATGGAGATGCGCCAAGAAACCGACTATGTGCGGCATCATGTACAAAAAGTACTGGGATTTTTTGCGGCCATGCGCCATTTTGCAGAAGCACGCCGCGCCGAAGGGCATCAGTTGATATACCTCGCCTTAGATGCACCCGACAATCGCCAGAGCCTTACAGAAAATTTGGCGTGGCTTATTGAGAAATTCTCCATAAAACGTTTCGAGTACCAGCTGCCCGACGAGTACCGCCTCGACCAACAGCTCAAAGACTTCTGTGCCCAGTGTGGCATCGAAACGGAGGCCGTGGACACCGAGCATTTCCTGACGGGCAGAGAAGACTTACAGCTTTTCTTCAAAGGGAAAAAGCAATACCTGATGGAGAATTTCTACCGCCACATGCGCAAAAAGCACAAGCTGCTGATGGATGCCGCCGAAGAGCCTTTGGGCGGGCAGTGGAATTTTGATGCCCTCAACCGCGAAAAGTACAAAGGCCAAGTGCCTATTCCTCCAGCCAAGCGCTTTGGACATCAGGTGGACGATTTGCTGCAAATGCTCCAAAAAGCAGGGGTGGAGACCATCGGCAGGGTAGAAGAAAACGATTTTGCTTATCCTGTCAGTAGGGAAGAGGCCTTGCTGCTTTTGGATTATTTTACGGAATACCTTTTGCCGCATTTTGGGACTTACGAAGATGCCATGCACAGCCAAGAGCCTTTTCTCTTTCATTCGCGGCTTTCTTTTGCTCTCAATGTCAAATTGCTGCATCCCTTGGAAGTTTGCGAGCAGGCCATTGCCGCTTACCAAGCCCGCCCCGAGGCCATTTCGCTGGCGCAGGTAGAGGGCTTCGTAAGGCAAATTATCGGCTGGCGCGAGTATATGCGGGGAATTTATTGGGCAAAAATGCCGGAATATGCCTTGCACAATTTCTTTGAACACCAAGCCAAGCTCCCCGATTTCTATTGGACAGGCCAAACCCAGATGCACTGTCTCCAAAAGGCCATCGGGCAGTCGCTCCAAGAGGCTTATGCCCATCATATCCAGCGC
>DAIQNQ010000101.1:2637-6954 GCA_036788275.1 Thermonemataceae bacterium | reverse complement strand
CACATACGCCACCGCGAGAAATTGGCGAAAAATCCGCGCATCGGCATGGTCTATCGCAACATAGACAAGATGTCGGAAGAGGAGCGTCAGAAAATACAAGCCCAAGCCGCTTGGTACAAGCAAAATGCTGATACTTTGTAGAGGCTCAAAAAAATCCCTGAAACTGCAAATTTTCAGGGATTTTTGTTTTAATGGAGGATTTTGCTAAGCCTTCTCAGGCTTTTTCCAAGTGAGCAGATGTTTCTTTTGCCAACCCATATAAGGATTGTAACCATTGCTTTGCTTCTGATAGAAGCCTGTGCCATCATAAGGGCGTTTGTCGGGATTTGCTTTGCAAGCAGTAGAGCAAGCGCCTGCCAATTCCCAACCGCAGCTTTCGCAGATAGGCAAATGGTCGTTGCAGTGCGGATTGGCGCAGTTTACCATGCGGTCGCTGGGCGTATTACATACGTGGCAGCGAGAGAGAATTACCGGATTCTTTCTGTTGATGTCCACTGATAGGCGATTGTCGAACACATAGCACTTGCCTTCAAAATCTTCGCCATCGGTGTCTAAACCGTATTGGATAATGCCGCCGTGGAGTTGAGATACATCCTTGAAACCATTTTCGAGCAAAAAGGCACTGGCTTTTTCGCACTTGATGCCTCCGGTACAGTAGGTGATTATTTTTTTGTCTTTGAGATGCGCCAGCTCCTCGATTTTTTCGGGAAACTCACGGAAATTCTCAATATCCAAAGTGATGGCATTTTTAAATTTACCCAAGTGATGTTCGTAGTTGGAGCGCACATCGAGAATCACCACGTCTTCGGCATCTTTGAGCTGCTTAAACTCCTCCGGCGATACATATTTGCCGGTGCGTTGGCGTGGATTGATATGGTGGAGGTCGGAGTGTACAATCTCGGATTTTACACGCACGTGGATTTTGGCAAAGGCGTGCTGGTCGTGGGTATGAATCTTGAAAGCGGTGTCTTTGAAGCGCTCATCGCTTTTGATATATTGCATATAGGCTTCGCAGTCGGCTTGTGTGCCCGATACCGTGCCATTGAGGCCTTCGGCAGCCACGATGATGCGTCCGCGGATATTGTGGCTGATGCAGAAGAGATGGTGCTCTTCGCGGTATTGTTCGGGGTTTTCGATGGGGGCATAGATATAATACGCCAGCACCAAATAAGGAGGCTTTTGCATAAGTATTAAAACTTTGTCTCCATTTCAGATGGAGTGTTTTGAAAAATATACCAAGATGAAAGTGATTTTCAGGATTTTCCTGATTGATTGCTTTGATTTACAATGATTTAATTGTATTCATCAAGCAAAATTACTTTTGTTTGGTTACAGATTGCAAATTTATGAAAAAAAGAGAAAGCCTGCTACATTTTCTAAGCGATTAAGAAAGTAAGCCTTTGTTTTGGAGCAAGATAGCCATTTTTTCTTGCAGTGCGGCAGCCTTGCGGGCAGCTTGCTCGGCAAAGTCCTCGCCTGAGGAGGCATAGAGAATCTCGCGCGAGGAATTGACCAAGAGGCCTCCTTGGGCATTCAATCCGGCTTCGGAGAGTGCCGCCAAATCGCCCCCTTGTGCGCCCACGCCCGGCACCAACAAGAAGTGTTCGGGAATAAGCCGACGAATATGGGCAATGTGCGCTGCTTGCGTAGCACCTACTACATACATTAGTTGCTCTGCCGAAGCCCATTGGCCGGAGCGTTCTATCACAGTTTCGTAAAGGGCTTTGCCGGAGGCCAAGGGCAGCTGCTGAAAATCTTGGCTGCCAGTATTAGAAGTGAGTGCCAGCAAAATCACCCATTTGCCCTCAAAAGCCAAAAAAGGCTGCACCGAGTCGGCACCCATATATGGCGCTACGGTGATGGCATCGAAGGAGAGCTTTTCAAAAAAAGCTTTGGCATAAAGGCCGGAAGTATTGCCAATATCGCCTCTTTTGGCATCGGCGATGGTGAAAATATGCGAAGGAATGCAGGCCAAGGTCTTTTCGAGGCTTTCCCAGCCCTTTGCTCCCAAGGCTTCGTAGAAGGCTATATTGGGCTTGTAGGCCACGGCATAAGGCAGCGTAGCTTCGATAATGCGGCGATTAAACTCAAAGATGGGGTCGTCGTATTGGAGTAAGTGCGGGGGGATTTTCTCAAGGTCGCTGTCCAAGCCTACACACAGATAAGACTGCTTGCTGCGTATTTGTTCAAAAAGAGATGCTCTGTTCATATAGCCAAAAATATTAGAAGCCTGCGCGCAATTTAGTTTTTTTTAGATACTTTCTTTTGAAACTCTCCCAATTTTAGTAGTTTCACCCTTCAAAATGCTTCTGCAAAGCAACTTTCACTCTTAAAAAGAGAGCTTTACTTTGCAGAAAAGATTGAGGTAAATTTTCCTGAAATCCATATTTTTCAACTTTACTGACGACTACGAAGTGGCACTTAAAAATCTACTCAGAAAAAAAACGATTGCACAAATCACCCAAGATATTGCCCGTAATGAGGCAGAAAACAAAGGGAATCTTCACAAAGGACTCAGCCTGCGCGACTTGGTGGCCTTGGGCGTAGCAGCCATTGTGGGGGCGGGCATCTTTGGTACTATCGGCGAGGCCAGTGTGAGCGGCGGCCCGGCGGTATCCCTACTTTTTGTGTTTACGGCCTTTGCTTGTATTTTTTCGGCACTTTGTTATGCCGAGTTTGCCTCTACTATCCCCATTAGCGGGAGTGCCTATACTTATGCTTATGCTTCTTTTGGGGAGCTGGTGGCTTGGATTATCGGCTGGGCGCTGCTGATGGAATACGCCGTAGGCAATATCGCGGTGGCCATTTCTTGGTCAGATTATTTCACTGGGCTGATGAGCGGTTTTGGGCTGCATATTCCCGAATACTTGGGTATGGACTACTTCTCGGCGGCCAGAGGTTACGAAGAAATCAGTGCCCTGCTCGCCGAAGGCAGAACGATAGAAAGTCTTACCGACAAGCAGAAAGAAATATGGGCGGCTTGGCAAAGCGCTCCTATGCTGGGCAATTTTAGATTGATTATAGACCTGCCCGCCTTTGTGATAGTAGTACTCATTACCTGCTTGGTGTATGTGGGTATCAAGGAGTCGCGCAATGTGAGCAATATGCTGGTGGTGCTGAAGGTATTGGTGATTTTGATGGTGATTTTGGTGGGGGCTTTTTATGTAAATCCTGAAAATTGGAGTCCATTCGCCCCTAATGGATTGGGTGGCGTGCTCAAGGGTGTTGGCGCGGTATTTTTTGCCTATATCGGCTTTGATGCGGTTTCGACTACCGCCGAAGAATGTAAAAACCCGCAGCGCGACCTGCCCAAGGCCATGATATATGCCGTGGTGATTTGTACCATTTTGTATGTGGCCATTGCGCTGGTGCTTACGGGCATGGTGAGCTACAAGGAGCTGGGCGTGGGCGACCCCTTGGCCTTTGTATTCAGCAAGGTAGGTTTGGATTTTATGGCCGGAATCGTGGCTGTGAGTGCGATATTTGCCATGACGAGCGTGCTTTTGGTGTTCCAGCTCGGGCAACCACGTATCTGGATGACCATGAGCCGCGACGGACTCTTGCCGCCACGCTTCTCCAAGATTCACCCACGCTTTCATACGCCTTATTTTGCAACCATCATTACCGGAATAGTGGTGGCAATTCCCGCGCTTTTTATGAATCTCGAAGAGGTAACCAACCTCACCAGTATTGGGACTTTGTTTGCCTTTGCCTTGGTGTGTGGGGGCGTATTGGTATTGGCCAATGAGCCGGGCAGGCCGCAGGGGCGTTTTAGAGTGCCGTATTATAATGGCAAGTGGATTGTGCCGATAGGTTTGTTGGGGATACTCATCGCCTCTGCAGTTTTGCAGCCTGCAGCTACGAAGGATTTCTTCTTACTCAGCAATCAGCACACCATCAGTAATTTGGAGCAAAAAGAGGCAAGCCTGCTCCAAAAAATAGAAGCCGACACCCCAGCAGCCCAAAAGCAGCAAGAGCTTTTGGAAAACAACCGCCGTTTGCTCAAGGCCGAAAAAGAGAAAAATGCCGGAACTTTGCTTTTGGAGCATCTTTCTACGTGGCTTTTTGTGGTGGCGGCCTTGCTGTTGGCTATTTTCTCTTTCAAGAAAAATCTTTCGGCCATTCCGGTAGTGGGCTTGCTCATCAATCTTTACTTGATGTCGGAATTAGACCCCAAAATATGGGCTTGGTTTTTTGGTTCGATGCTTCTGGGTTTGGGAATTTACTTCGGCTACGGCTACCGCAAAAGCAAGCTGCACCGTCCGCAAGCTTCTTCTTAGGGGATAAAGACTAAACATCGTAGCGGCATCGTTATAT
>DAIQNQ010000101.1:0-2537 GCA_036788275.1 Thermonemataceae bacterium | reverse complement strand
GGCTGGCTGGGAGGTATCTTGCGCAAGGTAGAAGAAGGCCACATCGTGATGGAGGTGGAGGTGCGTTCGGAAATGACCAATCCGCTTGGTTTGCTGCACGGTGGCGTACAGGCCGCCATTCTTGATGAGCTAATAGGCATGACCGTTGCCGCCCTCGACAAGCCCGGTCCGGCGGTATCGGTCAATCTCTCCATAGATTTTATCGGAAAAGCCCGCGTAGGAGAGTGGATACGGGCAGAATCGCGCCTTATCAGACAAGGCAGGCAGATTATCTGTATGGAAGGCAGCCTCTACAATGCCCAAAACCAGCTTATTGCCAAAGCCAGCACCAACCTGCTCAATATCCAAAAAGCCTAAAAATAGCGTCCAAAGCCGCTTCAAAAAGATATGGCGCTAAACTTGTAGTTTTTATTTTGAATGTTTATCTTGTAAATAAAATCTTACAAAGCTTATGAAATCGAAAAAAGATAAATGGGTTACCGTAGCACTCGCTTGGTTTTGTGGCTTTCTGGGCGTGCATCGCTTTTATTTGGGGCAAACAGGCAAGGGCATCGTATATTTATTTACTTTGGGCGGCTTTGGATTGTTTCCTATCGTAGATGTAATCGGCTTTTTGATAATGCCTGAGAAGACTTTTGATAGAAAATACAATACAGAACATTTCCTGCAAGCACATACGCCCGCGCAGAGAATCTTGCCTCCGCAAAATGTGGCAGACGAATTGCATAAGTTAGGACAGCTCATGGACAAAGGGCTGATTACCTTCGAGGAGTTTGAAAGACGCAAAGCCCTCTTGCTTAAATACTAAAATCGGGTAGAGATGATTAAAAACAGAATCATAGCCATTGTGATAGCCGCCCTCTTCGGGCAATTTGGCATTCACTACTTTTATCTCGGCGACAGAGATAAGGGCTTGCTGGCATTGCTTTTTTCTTGGACTTTTATCCCACGCCTTGTTTCTTTTGTAGATTTGGTACGCTATGCCAAAATGAGCGACGAGGAGTTTAACCAACGCTACAACCTGCCTTCACCTGCCTTCGATAAGTTTCGACAACCCATCAAAGATTTGCGCCAATCGTGGGAGCTGCTGCGCCACAATATTCACACTCCGCAAAGCCAATATACCCAACAAGTACAAAACAGCCAATATGTAGCCGATGAGCTGCACAAACTAAGTATGCTCATGGACAAAGGCCTGCTCACCTTCGAGGAATTTGAGCGCCGCAAAGCTATGCTCCTGAAGCGTTCATAAAGTCTGAGAAAGCTTTTGCTTTTCTGCCAAAACAGATGCAAATTGCTGCCAAATCTCAGAGCTATGGCTTGGAAAATCTACATCCAACAATTCAAAAACTACCTGAAGCTGGAGCGCTCCCTCTCCGAAAATTCCATAGAGGCCTACCTGCGCGACATCGCCAAGCTGCAAGAGCATACCTTGCTCCAGTACCAAGACCTCAGCCCCTTGCACCTACAAGCCAAACACCTACAAGACTTCCTCAAATACCTGCACGAACTCGGCGTGGCCGATGCCTCGCAGGCACGGATTCTCTCAGGGGTCAAGGCTTTTTACAAGTTTCTTTTCCTCGAAAATTTGATTCAACAAGACCCCTCCAACCTCTTAGAATCGCCCAAACTCGGAAGGAAGCTGCCCGATACACTGAGCTACCACGAAATTGTTGAAATCCTTTCGGTAATAGACCTCTCCACGCCCGAAGGCACACGCAACCGCGCCATGCTGGAGGTGCTTTATAGCTGTGGGCTGCGGGTATCGGAGTTGGTAGAGTTGCGGCTTTCTAATTTGTATCTGGACATTGGCTTTGTGAAAATCGTCGGCAAAGGCAACAAAGAGCGCTTTGTGCCCATCGGTACCGATGCCGCCAAGTACCTGCGCCAATATACCGAACTTGTCAGGACGCATCTCAAAATAAAAGCCCAGCACGAGGACTTTGCCTTTCTCAATCGCCGTGGCAGCAAGCTCAGCCGCGTGTATGTATTTCTGTTGATAAAAGACTTGGTAGCCAAAGCGGGTATCTCCAAAAATGTAAGTCCGCATACTTTCAGGCATTCTTTTGCCACACACCTGCTCGAAGGGGGCGCCGACTTGCGAGCAATTCAAGAAATGCTCGGCCATGAGTCAATCACCACTACCGAGGTATATACTCACTTAGACAATGAGTATCTGCGCCAAACGATTCAAGATTTTCATCCGCGCAGTTGAGTTTTTTTGATAGCCGGAAATTTACTAATATTGCAGCCTCAAAAACAAAACTCTACTTTGTCATGATTCAACGCGTTCAATCTGTCTTCTTGCTGATAGTATTCGTATGTATGCTTTGCGTAGCCTTCTTGCCGCTTTGGCAAAAAAGCCACAGCGAAAGTGCTCAAGAGGTGCAGCTTTCTGCATTGGTGATGAAGCACCGCAAGGCAGAACAAGTGATTACAGAAAAAAAACTTATTTATTTGGCGGTGTTGGCCTTGGCAGCGGCGGCGGTAGCCTTTATCTCTTTGCTGAGTTACAGCAATCGCATGCGCCAAATGCA
>DAIQNQ010000100.1:2574-11341 GCA_036788275.1 Thermonemataceae bacterium | reverse complement strand
TCATTAAGATAAACAATAAAGTGATTGACCTGCTGTGGCAGCTGCAAAAGCCCCCAGAGCACTGCTCCTGATATTACGATTTCGGGCTCCCAAGCCAATATTTGCCTTTGCCGAAGCCATTCATTTTGTTTGTTTTCTTCTTGCATAAAAGGTGAGTGTTGTGTGTGGTTTATACCAAATATCTACATTCTCCACTCAATAAAAAAACTGATTTTCATTTTTTCAATAAAAAAACTACACAAAAATGGAACAATCCTTGAATACACCACTTTCCTTATCAAAAGCCTTTTTTTATTTACAAATGCCCCCTTTTTATCCATTCAAGCTTTTTATAAGCCCCAAAAATTCGCTACCTTTGTACCTCCAACTACTCAAATCTCTCGATTCCCATGACCACACGCCGCAAGTTTATTGAGCAAAGTTTGCAAGGAGCTGCCCTCTTGAGTTTGGCTCCAGCGGAATGGTGGGCTGATACAGCTCCCCTTCAACTTACCATCTTGCATACCAACGACATGCACTCGCGTATAGAAGCCTTCCCCGATGGCGACAAGCGAGAGTCCAACTTGGGTGGTATGGCCAGGCGCGCCGCACTCATCGCCGAAATACGCAAACAAAGCGCTCACGTACTCTTGCTCGATGCAGGTGATATTTTTCAGGGGACACCCTACTTCAACTATTTTGGAGGCGAGCTGGAGTTCAAACTCATGAGCCAAATGGGCTATGATGCCGCCACACTCGGCAACCACGACTTCGACAACGGCCTTGAGGGCTTAGAACGCATGCTGCCGCATGCACAGTTTCCTTTTCTATCGGCCAACTACGATTTTTCGCGTACACTCCTCAAAAATCGCTTCCAACCTTACAAAATCTTCCGCAAAGGCCCGCTCAAAATCGGTGTATTTGGCCTCGGCATACAGCTCCAAGGCTTGGTGCCCGACTCGCTCGCGGGAGGTACAAAATACCAAGACCCCATCGGCATAGCCAAAGAAATGGTGCAAGAACTCAAAGGCAAAGGCTGCCACCTGATTGTTTGCCTATCGCACTTGGGCTATCAATACAATGGCGATAAAGTGTCTGACCAACACTTGGCACGCGAGGTAGAAGGCATAGATTTGATTCTCGGAGGGCATACACATACTTTTATGGAGCAACCGCAGGCTTTGCTCCAAGCCCATGGCCACGAAACGCTCATCCACCAAGTAGGTTGGGCAGGAATGCGTTTGGGGCGTATAGACTATGTTTTTGAAAAAGACAAGAAAAAAGTTCTACAAGATAGTGCCTCTATCGCCATAGAATCATTGTCAAGTAAAATTTGATTTTTTTCTTTAGTTTTTTTTTATGATTTTTGTCTCCCTTGTTTTGCAAAAGATATGCTTCGGGTTTTTAGCATATTCAAAAATAAAAGTAAAATACTCATAATCAAGTACTTAAAACAAGATTAGCCTTTTTTCTAAGAAAAATGAGGCTTCTGTTTATCGTTTCGTAACGAAATGTACAAAAAACCCAAGCAATAAGAAGCTCATTATCAACTAGGAAATGGTCGAGATGTCAAAAGATTGTCAAACTGTCTGGAGAAACTGCCTGCAAGTCATTAGAGAAAATATCCCCGAACAAAGCTTTAAAATTTGGTTCGAGCCTATTACTCCTTTGAAGCTTGTAAACAATGTGCTCACCATCCAAGTCCCAAGCCAATTTTTTTATGAGTTTATCGAAGAAAACTACATCCTTTTGCTCCGCAAAGCCATTGACCGCGAGCTGGGCACCGACGGACGCTTGGAGTATTCCATCATTGTGGACAAGGGCAATGCCGAAAACCGCCCTTTTGTAGTAAATATCCCCAACTCCAAAGTAGAATTAGACAAAAATGCCCAGCGAGCTACACAAAGTACCGATAGCTCTATCAAAAAGAAGCAGGCAGTACTCAAAGAGTACGAAAGCTTCTTCAACAGCATCAGATTCAATGAAAATTACACCTTCGACACCCTCGTAGAAGGCGACTGCAACCGCCTAGCACGCTCCGCAGGCTATGCCGTAGCCAAGAAGCCGGGGGTTACGGCCTTCAATCCACTGGTGCTGTATGGAGGCGTAGGCTTGGGCAAAACCCACCTTGTGCAGGCTATTGGCAATCATATCCGTGCCAACCAAGCCGACAGGATTGTGGTGTATGTATCGTCAGAGAAGTTTACCAATCAGTTTTACGAAGGCATCAAAAACGATAACATGCCCAAGCTCATCAACTTCTACATGCAAATAGACGTGTTGATTATTGATGACATCCAGTTTTTGGCAGGAAAAGAAAAAACCCAAGAACTCTTCTTTCATATCTTTAACCAGCTGCATCAACACGGCAAGCAGATTATCATGACCAGCGACCGCCCGCCCAAGGAGTTGCAAGGCATGGAAGACCGCCTTCTCTCGCGCTTTAAATGGGGGCTTACCGCCGACTTACAGCAGCCCGACTTTGAGACGCGCGTAGCCATTATTCGCCGTAAGCTGCAAAGCGAAGGCATTGATTTAGACCACGACATTATCGAATACCTTGCCCACAGCATTGATAGCAATATCCGCGAGCTGGAAGGCGTAATTGTATCGCTGATGGCGCACTCCTCGCTCAACAAGCGTGAGATAGATTTGGAGCTGACCCGCCAAGTGGTGCAGCAGCTTTCCAAAGCCGTAGAAAAACACCCCGATTTGGAGATTGGCGCAGATACCATTTTAAGGGTGGTATGCGACTACTACCATGTGTTTCCTGATGACCTCAAGGGAAAATCGCGCAAAAAGGAAATTGTAACCGCACGCCAAATGGCAATGTATCTTTTTAAGGAATATACCAACTTCTCGCTCAAATCCATCGGCTATCATTTTGGCGGACGCGACCACAGCACCGTGATTCACGCCGTACAAACCGTGAGCGAAATGCGTGATGCCAGCGCCGAATTTAGTGCATCGCTTAATGAAATCAACGAAAAGCTGAGAGGCAAAGGCTAAAAGGCCTTTTTTATCTGATTGCCCATAGCACCTTCCGCAAAAATTAGTAATTTGCTACAAAATCTTTTATTCATCATAAAATCTATCTGATATGCACTACAGAATAGTCAGTCTGTTCTTGCTATGCTTGGTATTTTTGCCCGGCTTAGCGCAAGACAAAAAAACCTTTTCCTCACTGCCCGAAGCCCTCAGCTCGGGAGGGCGGCTTTCAGGTGAATCAGGCCCACGCAGCGTAAACTGGATTGAGGGCGGCGAAAAATTTTCTTATATCGAAGGGGCAGGACAAATCAAGACCTACTCGCCCAAAGATGCCAAAGAAGAGGTGATTTTCAGTGCCGCAGGCTTGAAGTTTCCCGACAAAGACCAAAATTTCAATTACAGCTCCTTCCAGTGGTCGAAGGATAGCAAATATTTGCTTTTCCAAACAAATTTTCGCCCTATTTATCGCCGTTCAGGAGTATCAGACTATTACTTCTATGATGTAGCCAGCAAAAGCCTGCAACTCGCTGCCAAAGATGCCCAAACAGCCGAACTCTCACCCGATGGCTCTAAAATCGGCTACGAAAAAGGAGGCAATTTGTATGTCTATGATTTTGCTACCAAAAAAGAAACCCAACTCACCAACGATGCCCAAGAGAACGTTTTTAACGGACGCTTTGGCTGGGTATATGAAGAAGAATTTGGCTTGGCGCAGGCTTGGGAGTGGTCGCCAGACAGTAAATTTATCGCCTTTTGGCAATCGGACGAACGCAACGTGCCTATTTTCCAGATGACCGATTACAGCGGCTTGGCAGATAGCTACGAAAAACTTCCTTATCCTAAAGTAGGCAACCAAAACCCGACCGTAAAAATCGGTATCATTGATATTGCCCAAAACAAAAGAGAGTGGGCAAAAGTGGACTTGGGTGATGGTTACATTCCCCGTATTTATTGGACTTCGGTTTCGGGACAGCTCGCCGTGATGCACCTCAACCGCAAGCAAAATCATCTCAAGCTTTTCTTTGCCAATGCCCAAAACGGCAATGCCCAACTCATTATGGAAGAAACCTCAAAGGCTTGGATTGATGTCTTCGATTTCTTTGCGGGCATTATGCACTATGCCTTTTTTCCACAAAATACCCAAGAGTTTTTCTGGATTTCGGAACGCGATGGCTTCGCCCACCTCTACCGCTACGACTACAAGGGCAAACTGCTCGGACAAGTTACCAAAGGCAACTGGGAAGTGGTATTTGTACACAGTGTTGATGCCAAAAACAAGAAGATTTATTATACCTCTACCGAAGCTTCGCCTCTGGAGCGACAGCTATACGTGGTTGATTTTTCGGGCAAAAATAAAAGCCGACTCAGCCAAACAGCAGGCAGACACAGCATAGATTTCTCGCCTAATGGCCAATATTATCTTGATAGATACTCCAATATCTCTACTCCCACCCAAGTAGAACTTTGGGAAGCAGGTAAAAAGCCCAAGATGCTCAAAAAAATGGTGGACAATGCCGAAGTAAGCAAGTTTATCCAAGAAAATGCTTACGCTCCCAGAGAACTCAGCAGTTTTACCAATTCTGATGGGCAGAAAATTGATATTTACATCGTAAAACCCAATAACTTCAATCCTTCGCAGAAGTACCCTTTGCTGGTAAATATCTATGGCGGACCGGGTGCGCAAGGCGTGTATAACGAGTTTGGACGCGATGCTTGGGAGCAATATTTGGCACAACAAGGCTATGTGGTCATCAATGTAAACAACCGAGGCAGTGGTGGCTATGGCTATGCTTTTGAGAAAATTGTTTATGAGCAGTTGGGCAAGTACGAGAGCAAGGATTTTGCAGAAGCAGCCCAATTTATGGTAAAACAAGGCTATGTAGATGCCCGCCGCGTGGCCATTCGTGGGCATAGCTACGGCGGCTATATGTCGAGCTTTACAGTGCTCAACTACCCCGATATTTTCAAGGTAGCCATCGTAGGTGCTCCCGTAACCGACTGGCGTTTGTATGATAGCATCTACGCAGAGCGTTATATGGGCTTATTGCCCGAAAACGATGCCAAATATGTGGCTTCTTCTTCGATGGCTTATGCCAAAAATTTCAAAGGGAAAATGCTGTTGGCGCACTCGGCTATGGACGAAAACGTACACGTAAAACACAGTTTCCAGCTTGTAAAAGCCCTTGCTGATGCAGGCAAAGATGTAGATTTGCGTATCTTCCCTCCGGGGGCACACGGCGTGGCCTACAACCGACCCAGTTATTTGTTGTTGTATCAGATTTATACAGATTATCTGAAGGCGCATTTGTAATGCAATGATTATTCATCGTAGAGACAGGGCATGCTCTGCCCTGTCTCTATCATAAAATAATGATGATAAAATCACCCCGGCGCAAAAACGTTTCAGAAATCCGGGACAAACAGCGTTTCATACAATCATAGGAGGCTACAAAGCCGCAGTAAGTAAACACGCCAAACGTCTCTACATAGATTTTTCTCGGCAAAACTGATTCTATAATTCTTAGATTTCCCTTACAAAAAATAGCTGTAAGGCTTATAAAACTCGATAATGGCCGCCAGCAGCACCACAATCAACAAGCGATACGTCCACAAATTGGCATTAGGGTGGCGTGTGGCAAAAAGTGCGCCCAAATGTGCGCCAAAGCCCTGCCCTACGGCTGTAAAAAGGCCTATTTTCCAGTCTATTTGGTTTTGTATAATAAAAATAGCCAATACCGGCAAAGCATATATTGCCACAATCAGCAACTTAATCCCATTAGAAAAACGTACGCTATATCCCGTAAACATCACCATAGCAATCAGCAAAAACACCCCCACACCCCCTTGGATAAAACCTCCGTACAGGCCAATGGTAAACATCATCACCTGAGATACAATACTATGCTCCTTTGTTACGGCTGCCGTCTCCTCTTTCAGCCATTTGGTAGGTTTGAGTAAGATAATGAAAAGCATCACCACCATCAATATCCCAATCAGCTGCTCCAAAAGTGCTGCCGAGGTAATGGTCGCCAAAAAAGCCCCGATACAAGCACCTGCCACACTGGGGATAATCACCCACCAAGCTGTACCAATTTGCAAAGGCATATTTTTGAAATAGGTACGTACCCCTATCGCACTCTGAAACACAATGGCCACGCGGTTCGTGCCATTGGCAATGGGTGCAGGCAAGCCCAACCACATCAGCATAGGCACCATAATAAGGCTGCCAGAGCCCGAAAGTGTATTGATAAAACCTGCCAGCACACTGGCCAGCAGCGCCAAAAAATATTCCATAAATGTGTAAAGGGCTTAGTGAGCAGGCTGATAGCTTTCCAATTCTTCTACTTCCATCAGGCCTTCGGCATTGAGGCGGTGCAAGCGCAGCGTTTTTAGCTCATTGATGAGCAAGGGGTCGTATTTGGCCACTACCCGAATGTAGTTTTCGGTAAAGCCTTCCATTTTGCCATTTTCTATGTCTTTCTCAAAAAGCACGGTGGCCTCTGCCCCTACGTGTTGCTCGTAGAAGGCGCGCCTTTTCTTTTCAGAGAGAATATGCAGCATTTTGGAACGCTCCGCCCTGATGCTGGGCGGCACTACCTCAGCAAGCTCCAAAGCGGCGGTATTGGCGCGCTCGGAATAGGTAAATACGTGGAGATAAGAAATATCTAATTCATTAAGAAACTGATAGGTATCCAAGAAATCTTCTTGGCTCTCGCCGGGGAAGCCCACAATCACATCTACCCCGATACAGCAATGCGGCATCAGCGATTTGATTTTGGCCACACGCTCAGCATACAACTCGCGCACGTAGCGGCGGCGCATGGCCTTCAGGATTTTGTTGTTGCCCGACTGGAGCGGAATATGAAAATGCGGTACAAAGCGCTTCGAGGCAGCCACAAATTCTATCACCTCGTTGGTGAGCAAATTCGGTTCTATGGAAGAAATACGGAAGCGCTCAATGCCTTCTACGGCATCAAGGGCGCGCACCAAATCTATGAAGCGCTCTTGTCTTTTGCCTTCTTGGATGCCAAAATCGCCAATATTTACGCCCGTAATCACCACTTCTTTTACGCCACTTTGGGCAATTTCTTCGGCTTGGCGCACAATTTGGGCAATGCTCGTGCTGCGGCTCTTGCCTCGCGCCAAGGGAATGGTGCAAAAGCTGCAATTGTAGTTGCAGCCGTCTTGTACTTTTAGAAAAGTACGGGTACGGTCGCCAAAAGAATAGGCCTCTACAAAATTGGTCGCCACTTCTTTGATATCGGAGGCAAAAACCTCGGCCTGCGGCTTGCGCTCAAAAGTGCCCAGCAGGTCTATGAGTTGGAATTTTTCGGCAGCGCCCAATACCGCATCTACTCCTTCTATTTCGGCGATTTCGCGGGGCTTGAGTTGGGCATAGCAGCCCACAATCGCCACAAAAGCTTCGGGCGATATTTTACGCGCTTCACGCACAATCTTCTTGCATTTTTTGTCGGCATTGTCCGTTACGGAGCAAGTATTGATAACGAAGATGTCGGGCTGCTCATGAAACTCCACTTTTTGGAAGCCTCGCTGCTCGAAAATCCTTGCAATAGAAGAGGTTTCAGAAAAATTGAGCTTGCAGCCTAAGGTATAAAAGGCAACTTTTTTCATAGCGCAAAGGTAGCGTTTTTATCAAAAGAAAAAAAGACGAAAAAGCGAAGGTGCCAAGTGCTATCCTCCCGATTTTTTGGCCTTATAACCTTCTTTCAGCAATATTTCGAGCACCTTGTCGCGGAAATCGCCCTGAATCATAATTTCCCCATCTTTGACAGCCCCGCCCACACCGCACTTGGTTTTGAGCATTTTGCCGAGGGCTTGCAGCTCGGCTTCGACTCCTACAAATCCCGTGATGAGGGTTACTTTCTTGCCACCACGCTGCTTTTTGTCCAAAGCCACGCGCAGGTCTTGGCGCGCGGGTGCGGGCGTTTCGGAGGGCGTTGTGGGCAAAGAGATAGAAGGAATAAAGTCAGGATTTGTGGAATAGACAAATCCTGACTTATTTTTGTTTTTGTTCGACATAAAAGGCGATTATTTCTGCTTCTCGGCAATAAAATTATTTAACTCTGTACGTGAAGTAGAAAAAGAAAGTTCCGAACCGAGCGAAAAGTAATTGCGGCGCTCTTCGGGAATGGTAAAATCGTAGAGGATTTTGGCCGACTCTAAGCGATTTTTTTCAAAAGAAAACAAGCGCATCAGGGTTCTTACTTGATTGACCGTGAAGCAGCGGTTGCTCGTAGCAATGGTGCGCAACAAGGTAACGCGCTTGTCATCAAAAGATTCACTTTTAATTGCTTTTACTACTCCGGCCATATCTGTATCGCTCACATTGCAAGCAGGGCTAATCGTGGGATTGGGCGTAACGACAGGGTTAGGATTAGGATTTACCACTACGGGCGTGATGGGGTCTTCTTGTTGGTTCAAGAAATTATTAAAATCATTTTGCAAACGTGGTTGGGTGAGCAATTGCACAGCCAACTGATAATTGCCAATATCATATATACGGCGATAGCCCTGCTTCAAAAGCTCCAAGCGGTTGTTTTCGGAACTGAATAAACTGGCCATTTTCATCAGCTGCTCCGTAGTAAGGCAGCCATTTCTCACAAAGCGTAAGGCCGCCTGATAGCGCTGCTGCTCATTGGGCATACGGCGCAAGCCGGCTGCTTGCGTATTGAACTCTCTGGCCGAAAGGAAATTGTTGCAACCCGTGCGCCCTACATACAGCTCGGCAGCGGGGTAAGACAGCTCAGGAAAATCTTCGTCGTTGGGCTGTGTAGGATTT
>DAIQNQ010000100.1:0-2474 GCA_036788275.1 Thermonemataceae bacterium | reverse complement strand
GGATTGGGCGTGGCGGGCGTATTGCTTCCTTGCTGGAGGGCTTCGTAGAGGCGAATGGCCATCGAAAACTTCGTGAAGGCATCATATACATCATAGAAGTTTTGCTTGTCCACCACATTGGGATAGGCCGCTTGTGCAAAGCGAATGCGGGACTCATCTTGGGCAAAAATCATGGAGATTTCCTTCACCTGCGCCGAGGAGAAGCAACTGCCTTGGGCAATCTGCAAGGCACGGTTCAACTTTTGGTTTTCGGCACTTTGTGCCATTACCTGATTTTTTCTTTGGTTGTACTCAATATCCGACATCGGGCGAGTACAGTTGTTTTGGGCTTGCAGCACGGGCAAAGCCAAGGCCAAAAGGCAAAGGAATAGATAAAAGCGTTTCATTTTTTGTGAGGGTTTTGTGAAAAAAGGATACTCTTCTGGTAGTAAATATCTTGCCAAAAGCGAACTTTATTTGGCAAAATCAATCTACAAAACACAAAAAAGCACCGAGCCGAGGCTCGATGCTTTTTAAATTGAAAATTATTTATTTTTAAATCACCGCCGGAAAAAGTCCGCCTCTATTCATTTTCATTTAAAAACTAAAGATTTCCTCTCAGTGCCTGTTCGCGCTCGATAGACTCGAAAAGTGCCTTGAAATTGCCTTTGCCGAAGGAGGTAGCTCCTTTGCGCTGGATAATCTCATAGAAAAGCGTGGGGCGGTCTTCTACGGGCTTGGTGAAGATTTGCAGCAAGTAGCCCTCCTCGTCTCTGTCCACCAAAATATTCAGCGCCTTGAGCTTCGCTATGTCTTCGTCTATGCTTCCTACGCGGTCTTTCAACTCATCATAATAGGTAGCAGGCACGTGCAAAAACTCTACGCCTCGGCGGCGCAGTTCGCCTACGGTGCTGATGATATCATCGGTAGCGATGGCGATATGCTGTACGCCTGCACCGTGATAAAACTCCAAGTATTCTTCTATCTGTGATTTTTTCTTGCCATCGGCAGGCTCATTGATGGGGAATTTGACGTAGCCTGTACCATTGGATACCACCTTCGACATCAGGGCGGAGTACTCGGTGGAGATGTCCTTGTCGTCGAAAGTTACCAAAAGCTTGAAGCCCATCACCTCTTCATAAAACTGCACCCATTTGTTCATTTCGCCAAGCGGCACATTGCCCACGCAGTGGTCCACGTGCTTGAGGCCGATTTCTTGGGTGGGCATAGCCGATTCTTTGGCCACAAAGCCGGGCAAGAAAGCGCCTTGGTAGTTTTTGCGCTCTACGAAAGTATGGACAGTCTCGCCATAAGTACGGATAGAGGCCAATACCACCTCGCCGTGCGCATCGCTGAGCTTTTGTGGAGGCGCTACCGATACGGCACCACGGCTCATGGTTTCGTAATAGGCCTTTTCAGCATCGTCCACCCAAAGTGCCAATACCTTCACGCCGTCGCCGTGGCGGCGCACATGCTCAGAGATTTCGGAGTCGGGATGCAGCGAGGTAGTGAGTACCAAGCGGATTTTGCCTTGCTGGAGCACATAAGAGGCGCGGTCGCGGATGCCCGTTTCGGGGCCTGCATAAGCCACTTGCTTGTAGCCAAAGGCGCTTTGGTAGTAATAGGCTGCCTGCTTGGCATTGCCCACGTAAAACTCGATGTAGTCGGTGCCGTGGATAGGCAAAAAATCTTGTTCCATATCTGCCATAAAAATTTGATGAATGAGAGGGTCTTGATGCTACCGCCCAAAAAACGTAGTGAAGCGGCTTCTATTGCCCACAAAAGTACTATGATTTTGAGGTTTTTCATAGAAAAATCACATGAAAAACGGCCTGAGTACCATGCAGCAGCAGGCTGGGCTTATTTCCGAAGAAGTATTGTTTTGTTTTTTGCAAAACTATTCAGATTTTTGTGCCAACATCTGCCTGCGATTTCTCGTCTTCAATCTCGAAAGTCCATTCATCTTGATATATTTTTTATGAACCTCAAAAGCATAGACCAAGCACTTGTAAAAATTGCCGAAAAGCGCATTGAACTCAGCACGCTCAACTACGACGACGAGCGCTACGACGAAGTGGAAGAAGAGCTCCACGATTTGGAAGATGATTTTATTGAAGAATACGGCGATTTTCTGGAAGATGCCCTGATGGACGTACACGATGAGTTTTGCCCCGATACAGAAGTGCTTTCGCCCATTGCCTACTTAGCCAAAAAGTACGTCAAAAAAGAAGAAAATGGCAAGGTTACTTACGATGTGGACGACCACCAAGGCGTATGGGTAGAGGTAGAGCAATTTGCCAATACCGAAGAAGCGCATCTGGTGATTATCCCCGCTCCTACACGCATCGTATTGGTAAAAAGCAATAAAGACAAGCAAGTAGTGTGGCGCGCCTCTTAAACGTACTCAAAGGAAATTGAAAAACAAAACCCGTCAGGCTTTGAAAGTCGGACGGGTTTTGTTTTCTCCCAAAGCTGGAGCTTCGGGCTACAATTTT
>DAIQNQ010000099.1:0-11387 GCA_036788275.1 Thermonemataceae bacterium | reverse complement strand
ACTCCACAAAATGTAAGAAGAGGTTTGTATCTGCATACAAACCTCTTCTTTTTTATTATGCTTTCAGAGCTTACTTTACAGCAATACAAGAAATCTCCACACGTACATCTTTGGGCAGGCGGCCCACCTCTACAGTTTCGCGAGCGGGAGGCTGCGCCTCAAAGTAGCTGCCATATACCTCATTGATGGCTTGAAAGTGGTTGAGGTCTTTCACAAAAATGCTACACTTTACGATATGTGCAAAGCTC
The DNA here is from genome assembly GCA_036788275.1 of Thermonemataceae bacterium. Taxonomy (GTDB): domain Bacteria; phylum Bacteroidota; class Bacteroidia; order Cytophagales; family Thermonemataceae; genus DAIQNQ01. The sequence continues at coordinate 11,139 of DAIQNQ010000099.1, read as the reverse complement.
ATGCCCGCTTCTTGCAAAATAGCCGACAAGTTGTGCATCACTTGGTGGGTTTCGGCTTCGATACTCTCGTTTACCATCTGCCCGTCTTGGCCAAGGGCTATTTGCCCTGATACGTACAAGGTATTGCCTGCTAAAATCGCTTGGCTATAAGGCCCTATGGGCGCAGGAGCTTGGGCTGTATAAACAACTGTTTTCATCTATTTTGAACTTTATATTTCTCTGAAAATTACTCTACCGTAACGGCCTTGGCCAAGTTGCGAGGCTGATCTACATTGCAGCCGCGCATCAAAGCAATATGATAGGCCAAAAGCTGCAAGGGCACTACCGAGAGCAGGGGTACGAGTGCTTCGTGGGTGGCAGGTATCTCTATCACAAAATCGGCCATATTACGCACTTCCTCGTCACCTTCATTGATAATGGCGATGATGCGGCCTTTGCGGGCTTTTACTTCTTGGATGTTGGAGATAATCTTCTCGTAAGTGCTGTCTTGGGTAGCAATAAAAACGACAGGCATTTCTTCATCTATCAGGGCAATAGGGCCATGCTTCATTTCGGCGGCAGGGTAGCCCTCAGCGTGGATGTAGGAAATCTCTTTGAGCTTGAGTGCACCTTCAAGGGCTACGGGAAAATTGTAGCCTCTCCCCAAATACAAGAAATTGCGAGCATCTTTAAAAATAGCAGAAATCTCACGAATTTGAGGGTCGTTCTCCAATGCTTTTTGCACTTTGGCAGGGATATTCTCCAGCTCCACCAATAATTGATGATAATGCGACTCCTGAATCGTTCCTTTCTGGCGGCCTATCAGCAGGGCTATCATGGCGAGTACAGCTACTTGTGCCGTAAAAGCCTTGGTACTGGCTACCCCTATCTCAGGGCCTGCGTGGGTATAAGCACCGGCATCAGTAGCTCTGGGAATAGAAGAACCTACCACATTACATACCCCAAAGATAAAAGCTCCTTTCGACTTTGCCAGCTCGATGGCTGCCAAGGTATCAGCTGTTTCGCCTGACTGCGAAATGGCTATTACTACATCATTTTCTTTGATTACAGGGTTGCGGTAGCGAAACTCCGAGGCGTACTCTACCTCTACGGGAATACGAGCAAACTCCTCAAATAAATATTCACCTACCAAGCCTGCATGCCAAGAAGTACCACAAGCAATGATGATGATGCGGTCGGCAGAGAGGAACTTATTGCGATGTTCTATCAAGCCACCCAACACCAGATTGCCCGTAGTAGCATTGATGCGCCCACGCATACTGTCGTGGATGGAGTTGGGCTGCTCAAAAATTTCTTTGAGCATAAAATGTGGATAGCCGCCTTTTTCGATGGCAGCCAGCTCCATTTCGAGTGTTTGGATATAGGGCGTTACGGGAATATCTTTGAAAGTGCGGATTTCCAACTCATTGTTACGGATGGTGGCTATTTCGTAGTCGTTGAGATACACCACTTCGTTAGTATATTCGATAATGGGCGTGGCATCAGAGGCTATAAAATACTCGTCTTGCCCTTTGCCAATCCCTATCACCAAGGGACTACCCTTGCGAGCGACAATCAACTGATTTTCATTTTCCTTAGAAAGAATCACAATAGCATAAGCCCCTACTACCTTGTGCAAAGCGAGCCTTACGGCCTCTTCCAAGGAGCATTGCTCGTTTTCTTGAATATCCTCAATGAAATGCACAAACACCTCCGAGTCGGTATCGCTCTCGAAGCGATGGCCTTTGTTCATCAAATCTTGTTTGAGTGCATTGTAATTCTCAATAATGCCATTGTGTATAATGGCCATGCGCTTATTGGCCGAGTAGTGTGGATGGGCATTGATGTCATTGGGTTCGCCGTGGGTTGCCCAGCGCGTGTGTCCTATCCCTATTCTGCTAGAATGTAGTGTCTTTTCTTTTTCGAGTGCTTTTTCGAGCTCCTCTACCTTTCCTTTTTTCTTATATACATTGAGGCCTCCATTGAGCAGGGCGATACCAGCGCTATCGTATCCTCTGTATTCCAATCTTTTCAACCCTTTGATGATAAGGGGGTAGGCTTCTCTATGTCCTACATAAGCTACAATTCCACACATACAAGTAAAGCATCTTAATAAAAATTAATCATTTGGCTTTTTGCCGTTTTTACTCTTCCTCCCGCTTGACGGTATAAAACAAGCGCAAACGCATAGGACGTACAGGGTGCTGTGCCCCACCAAACACCACACGGTCAGTTGTGCTAAAACCCAAGGTGGGCGCTACAATGAGACCATTATTAGGGATTTGGTTGAAGCCCGTAAAGCCTTCTCTTAGGGAGTTGAGTGTAAGCGAGAGAAAGGTAGTGATATTGGCATTGTAAGTGTTGCTAATGCGGTCGAAGGGCACAATTAAGTTTTGATTTAAGCCAAAGGGATTGTTTCCTTCTGTTTGTACGCGCACGAATACAGTATCTATCAGTTCGCCTCCGCCCAACTCTTCGGAAAGAGGTTGCCTTACAATGAGGGTTTGAATACGTCCTTGTTCATTAACGCGAATTAGTTCTAAGCCACCGGGACGCTTGAAAAAAACAGATTCATTAGGATCGGCTAAAGGCAATACCAAGTCTGCTCTATTGATAGCAATAGCACCTTGTTTTTGGAGTTCGGCCAAGTAGGGAAATTCTATTTTGGTACGAATACCCAAACTCGACTGCAGATAGACTTGATTACTGGTTTGGTCTTCAGGGAGCACTTCGTATTGCTCATCTAAATTTACCAAAGGAGTACCCGCACGGTTACATTCTACGTAGTTGAAGCGTGTGCTGATAAAACGGCCATTACGAGGCAGATTGGGAACACGCAAAGGGAATAAGTACTGAAGATTGGTGCCATTGCTACTGTCATAACGCAGGCTGAGCGCAATAGGATTGTTTGCGATAGAGGCAAAACCCAAAATAGCATTACCATCTTCTCCTACTAATACTAAGCTTCCAAGTACGGTATTTATCAGTTCCTGCGTTACAACACCTCCCAACAAAATGGCGCCTAACTCATCCCGCAGCTCCTCATTCAGAGGAATGGTGATACGCCGAGCAATAATGTCACTGGCTCGGAACGTAAGAGAGCCTATGGGAGTAGGGTCGTATGCAAGCGTGTTAAAGTTGTAATAAATACGGTCTTCGAGCAGAGGCTCCGTAACTTTGTGTACAGTGATAGTTTGGGTTTGGGTGGTATCTCCAAATCCATAAAAATAAGTGAGCTGCAACTCCAAACTTTGAAAAATTGCGTCATTGCCTATATCAGGGTTGATAAGACTCGGCGAAAAAGTAAAGTAGCTACGAGCCTTAAGCTGCCCCATTTGAGGGTCGTTGCATTGGCCTACCAGCAAAAAAGCAGAGTTGGTAGTATTTAGAGAATCAATAAAGACCGTGGAGGTCTTGAGGGTAACGGTATCCGTAAAAACAACCCCAACAAGACCTTGGGGCTGCTGCAGCTCTAAACCAATATTTTTAGGATTTTCGCAAGCAAATAAAAAAATAGCAAGGCTGAATAGGAGTAATAGTTTGTGGGGGTTAGTTGGCCAATTCATTGTATAAGTTAAAATAAGATTCTGACATATTCTCGCTTCCCATCGCAAGGTCAATCACTCTGGAACTTTCCGCATGCTCATCAAAGAGGCCAGCAAGTTTTTCGCTGTATTCATCTTCTCCTCGAATCACTACATCGGCATATTTCATTCCTATTTTGAGGAAGCCTTCAGTGTCTGCTGATTCCAGGTGGCTGAGCATGTGGTCTTCAATATCCATCATTTTGACCTTACTGATCAAATCGTTGCCAAATTTATAAGAATAAAAATTATTATACATCGCAAAGATGGATTTTGTTTTTTGGAAGATAGGGTCTTTGCGGTAAGTGGTTTTCAAATACATTGGAATCAAGCTGGTTATCCAATCGTTGCAGTGCATAATATCCGGTGCCCACCCCAGCTTTTTGATGGTTTCGAGTACGCCTTTGCAAAAGAAGATAGCGCGCTCATCATTGTCTTCATGGAATTTATTGTCTTTGTCCACTAATACGGACTTTCGTTGGAAATAGTCTTCATTATCAATAAAATAGACTTGTAGCTTGGCATTGGGGATTGAGGCTACTTTAATGGTGAGGGGCTTTTCTTCGTCGCCGATGGAGATATTAATGCCGGAGAGGCGTACTACTTCGTGGAGGCGGTTCTTTCTTTCGTTGATGATGCCGAACCTTGGAACTAAAATTCTAATTTCCAGTCCTTTTTCCTGCATAGCCTGTGGGAGTTTTCGGAGGAAGTCTGCCACTTTGGAGGTTTGTAAGAAGGGATTCACCTCACTGGCTACGTAGAGAATGCGTAGTTTCTGCATACAGCGTTATGTTTTAGAGTTGAAAAGAACAATTAATTTGCAAATTTACAGTTTTTTTTTCGCTTTTCAATTTTTTAATTCAAAATTCATCTTATTATTGCACCAAATATACTAATATGCGATAACTATGCTTATTTTTTCGGATATAGCCTCTACCCGAGCGCAGCTGCAAGCTTGGCAGCAAACAGGCGATACCATAGGCTTTGTGGCTACGATGGGCGCTTTGCACGAGGGGCACTTGGCCTTGATACAACGCGCCAAAGCCGAAAACAAGCGCGTGGTGTGCAGCATCTACGTCAATCCCACGCAGTTCAACAATTCCCAGGACCTCGCCAAATACCCTCGCCATTTAGAAAAAGATGCCGCCTTGCTTGCTCAAGCCGAATGCGATTTACTCTTTGCCCCTACCGACCAAGAGATGTACGCCAAGCCCCCTGCCCTGCGGCTCAATTTTGGCGCTTTGGAAGAGGTGATGGAAGGGCGCTTCCGTCCGGGGCATTTTAATGGGGTGGCCTTGGTGGTGTCTAAGCTGCTGCATATTGTTGCTCCTCATCGTGCCTATTTTGGCCAAAAAGACCTCCAGCAATTTGCTGTTATTCGGCAGCTGGTCGAAGATTTGTCTTTTCCGGTAGAGTTGGTGCGCCATGATATTGTAAGGGAAGCCGATGGACTGGCGATGTCTTCGCGCAATCAACGCCTTTCCATTGCAGCACGCCTGCAAGCCGCCCAAATATACAAAGCTTTGGAGCTGGGTGCGGCCAAGCTTCGCTCCGAAGGCCTGCAAGCAGCCAAAGAAGCAGTACAAGTCTTTTTTGAAAATCAACCCGATTTTCGATTAGAATATTTTGAAATAGCCGACCCCGACAGCCTGCAAAGCCTTGAGCAAGTACGCTTTCCTGCGGCGCTTTGTATTGCCGCCTTTTTGGGCGATGTACGCCTGATAGACAATCTTATTATTTCTTCCTAAATACTTGTCCGCACTTTATATCCATATCCCCTTCTGCAAGCAAGCCTGCCACTATTGCGACTTCCACTTCAGTACCAGCCTCGGCCTCAAAAGTGCGATGGTAACAGCCATTTGCCGCGAAATAGAGTTGCAAGCCCAATACCTCGCCTCGCCACAGCTCCAGTCGGTGTATTTTGGTGGGGGCACGCCCTCGCTGCTGAGCGAACAAGAGCTAATGCAGATTTTTGAGCAGATAGATAAAGTCTTTAGTATCAGCAAAGACACCGAGATTACGCTGGAGGCCAATCCAGACGACCTCTCAGAAGAAAAAATAAAACTTTTCCGCAGCTCTCCTATCAATCGCTTTAGCGTGGGCATTCAGAGCTTTCGCGAGGAGCATTTACGCAAGCTACACCGCGCCCACAGCGCCCAAGAGGCCGAGGCTTGTATAAAAAAACTACAAGATGCAGGTTTTCAAAATCTTACCATTGATTTAATTTATGCCATTCCGGCAGAAAGCCATGACATTTGGGAGCAAGACTTGCAGAAAGCCATTGCCTTGCAAGTACCGCATATTTCGGCTTACAGCCTGACCATAGAGCCGAATACAGTATTTGGAAAATGGTTGGAAAAAGGGAAGATTCCGCCTATTGATGATGATTTTGCCGCAAGGCAGTTTGAGATATTGGTAGAACGCTTGGCAGAGGCCAATTTTTTACATTACGAAATCTCCAATTTTTGTAAAGAAGGCCAGCACTCCAAGCACAACAGCAACTACTGGGCAAAGGGCGAATACTTGGGCATCGGCTCTTCGGCACACTCTTATAATTTGGTATCGCGACAATTCAATGTATCGCACAATCCACGCTATATCGAAGCGCTACAAGCTGGCAAAATACCTGCTACGCGCGAGCAGCTCAGCCCCGAAGACCAAGCCAATGAGTACATGCTCACCAGCCTGCGCACCATGTGGGGTTGCGATACCAAGCGCTGGGAAGCCCTTGCCCAACGTCCTTTTGCGAGCCAAGCAGCTGTACTTCAAAAGCATCTGGAAAGAAAAAACTTACTGCAAGAAGGTGATATTCTTCGCCTCAGCGCCCAAGGCAAGCTACTGGCCGATGCCATTGCCGCCGACTTCTTTATTCCGTAGGAATATACACGCTGGCTTGGTATTCGATAAGCTTAGGCACTTTTTTCAGTTCTTCTTGACGCTTAATTTCCTCTTGCTTGCGTTTCAGCTCTTCTTGCTGGCGTTTTTGCTCCGCTACCAAGTTGGCATCAGGCAAGGGTGTTAAATACACATCGGCCACCAACTTGTTAGCACCTTGGGGATTGATTTTGATGGGATAGCGCTTTTGGAAATTCTGATAGCCCTGTTGCTGTACTACTTGGTTGAGTGCCGTAGGAAAGTCATTCAGTACCAAGCTAAACTCTCCCGTTGCGCTATTGCTTTGGGCTTGGGCAATGGCCTGCCCTTGGGCATTGGTGAAGCGCAAGGCTACACCCAAAGGTTTGCCTGTTTTTTGGTCTTTTACCACACCCGAAATAATCAAGGAAGGGGCAGGCTTCATTTTTTCGGGCGATTTGCTGATGTCTGCAAAGTAAATATCGCCATCTCTTACAAAATAAGCCTCTTGTCCATCGCCACTTACAATCAGGCCATAGTCATCGCGGTCCGTATTAAAAGGTTTGCCTATATTGACCACCTCTCCGGTGCGCCCACCAAGGAGCAGGGTCGTCTTGAAAATATCCATTCCCCCAAAACCCTTGTAGCCATCAGAAGCAAAATATAGTGTTTTGCCATCAGCAGCAATGAAGGGGTGGCGGTCATTGCCTTGAGTACTTACGCTCAGCTTCACGGGATACGTCCAAGTGCCATTGCGCTTGTAGGCGATGTAGAGACTCATATTGCCTTGGTAGTCGCCTGCAGCTACAATAAAAGTATTGCCATCGGGCGAGATGGTCATGCCATCAGTACCAATCCTGTTATTATATTGCTTGGACATATCCAAAAAGAAGGTGTTGATTCCACCGCCTAAGCCCTCCGGAATCCCCCAAGTGATGCCTTTGAGCGAGGCTTGGTAATAAGGTCCGCCGTTGCGCTCCCAGCCGCGCTTCCAGCTTTGAAAATAAACAGTTTGGCCATCAGGAGAAATATTGGGTTCATCTTCGCCTTGGGCGCTGTTGATACGCTCTCCTAAGCATATAGGTATCTGCCATTCTTTGCCCAGGCGCTTGGAGTACCAGATGTCGCCGTCGTATTCGGGCTTCCCTTTATACTCAGTGTAGTTTTCTGTGGACCAGGGCATTTGGCCGCGTCCTGACATAAAATAAAGGTACTTGCCATCGGGGGTGATATTGAGGTTGGTTTCTCTGTAAGAGGAGTTGAGCTTGTAAAGCCTTTGGAGCTGTATGCTGGCAGGCTGCTGCAGGATATTGGCCGGGCGCGGGGCTGTCGGTACACCTTGTGCAGAGAGCAATAAGGGAAAGCCCATCAATAGGAAAATGCATAATGTTTTCATAAAAATAATATTTCGTAAGGCAAGACTAAAATCAACACCGCACAAAGGCAGCAAAGGGAATAGACAAAACGAATTTCGTGATTATTCTGCAAGAATCAAACAGATTTTCATAAAAAAACACTGAAGTAAGAGGCTTTTTTCTATTTTTGTAGGCGTTGCCTTATGATGCAAACCCACATTTTATGTCGAAAGAAACCTTGGCGATGCTTTCGCTTATTACTATTCCGCTCATCAGTGGCCTCATTGGTTGGTTTACCAATTGGCTGGCCATCCGCATGACCTTCTACCCCATCGAGTATGTGGGGGTGCGGCCTTTTGGGTGGCAGGGTATTATTCCCTCCAAAGCAAGGCGCATGGCCTCGAAGTCGGTGGACTTGATTACCTCGAAGCTGCTTCACATAGATGAGCGTGTGGCGCAAATTAATCCCGTACACATCGCCGAAGAGATGCAACCCGGATTGGAGGCACTTTCGCACAGACTTGTACACGAGGTGATGGAGGCGCAATCGCCACAGGTATGGAAAAACACCCCCGATTTTGTAAAAAAGCGCATCTATGAGAGTATCTCCAAGGACTTGCCGGAGGTGGTGGTACAAATGATTGAGGACATCAAAACGAATATCAACGAACTCCTCGATATTAAGGCCATTGCGGTTCGTACCCTTACGCGCGACAGGGCGCTGCTCAACAAGGTTTTTCAGGAATGTGGCAAAGAGGAGTTCAAGTTTTTGATTATTTCAGGCCTATATTTTGGCTTTGTGTTTGGGTTGCCCCAGATGGTGATTTCTTACTTCTACAATCCTTGGTGGTTTTTGCCGCTCTTTGGCATGATTGTAGGCTATGCTACCAATGCCGTAGCCCTGAAGCTCATTTTCCGCCCGCTTTATCCCAAAAAAATTTTAGGATTATTTACTTTTCAAGGGCTTTTTCTAAAGCGCCAGAAGGAAGTAGCAGAGGCATACGCCAAGATTGTGGACCAAGAAATCGTTACGACAGAGAGTATGTTTGAGTACGTAATGCGTGGGCCGGGCGCACAGAAGCTGGCCGAGATTATCCAAACGCATATCAGTCAGGTAGTGGACGATGCCATCGGCAATACCAAAGGCTTGGTAGAGCTGGTAGTAGGCAAAAAAATGGAGGCTGTTAAGAATATTGCTGTGTATCGTTTGGTGCAAGAGTTGCCTATTTCGGTGCGGAGTATCTTTGGCTACACCCACGAGGCCTTAGACATCGAAAACCAACTCAATGACAAGATGCAATCTCTGGCACCCGAAGAGTTTGAGGGCTTCTTGCGGCCTGTATTTCAAGAAGATGAAACCACGCTTGTTCTTGTAGGGGCTTTCTTAGGCATGGTGGCTGGTATGCTGCAATGGTATTTTTTGTTTTATTGAGCAGTATCGCTTATTCGTAGTTCTAATGGCTTTTGGATTTCGGCAATTATTTAGAAATGGAGTGTTCTTTTGGGCAAAATAACTCCATTGTACCTTATAACTCTGATAAGTAAAATATGGGATGTTACCTTATCTGCCCTCATTGTGGCACTAAAATCAAGGCAAAAATTATCAAGAAAGATGTTTCACAAGCTTCTTGGGGAGGCGATTATGACTACACGGGTAGCGATGCTGTGAATAAATGTACTACTTGTGGCGATGAGCACTCAATTCGTGCAGACTTCTGGCTGGACAATTATACATTGAAAGATGTCACAAACGCCCCTTTTCCTGAGTCTTCTCTCACTTGGTATGCGCTTGCAGAAGTAAGAGAAGTATCCAAGCCGGATAAAAAAGGGGTGGGTAAAGATTTTCAAATAAATATTTACAAAATATTTACTCGGCGCGAAGAAGCTGAAAAAACGAGGGATACCCAATATCAATACAATCCTCAAATACAACTAATAGCTGTAACGGCAGAAGGCTTTCGCCATACAGAAGGGTATCTTCTAAAAGACCCTTATCAAAAAAGTTCTGTTAATCTTTCGAGGGTAACACACGATGATTGAGAATAAAATAGTCAGGATTTTCACATTTTTATCTAAAAACTGCTCTTGGCCTCGTCAGCCTCTGGCGTTTGTAAAGAAAGAGCTCGTGAAACCAAATAGCTGTCGGCAGAAAAAGTAGTGGCGAAGCTCCGGCTTCGCCACCAAGCCAAGCGTATTTCACCCGAAGCCGAAGCTTCGGGCTACGGTGGGTTTGGAGATATAGGTCTGCCAAGGCAAGAAGAAAGGCTTTGCAATTGATTAGGTTGGCAGGCATTATACAATAGAGAATAACTTAATAGAAAAATCAGATAATCAATAAAAACATGATACCAGACTACCAATCCTTAATGCTTCCATTGCTCAAACTTGTTTCAGACGGACAAGAACACAAATACAGAGACTTGATTGAAAGTTTGGCAATTGAATTTCAGGTAACAGATGAAGAAAGAAAAGAGCTTTTGGTAAGTGGTAACCAAGCGATTTTTGATAATAGAGTTGGTTGGGCAAAGACTTATCTTAAAAAAGCAGGACTGCTTGACTCTCCCAAACGAGCAACTGTCGTTATCACAGACCTTGGCCAACAGACTTTAGCAAAAAATCCAGAACGAATTGATGCAAAGTATTTAAGACAATTTCCTGCATTTTTAGATTTTCAAAACGCTTCGAGAAACAACAGCGACAGTGAAGAAGATGCAACAATCATTGATAACAACGAGCAGACCCCCGAAGAGAGCTTAGACAAAGCATATCAACGCATACGAAAATCGCTGGCATCTGAACTGCTCAACAAAGTTTTAGACCTCTCTCCCGCTTTTTTTGAACGACTTGTGGTTGAACTTTTAGTAAAAATGGGTTACGGCGGTTCAATCAAAGACGCTGGAAAGGCAATGGGAAAAAGTGGTGATGAAGGCATTGATGGAACTATAAAAGAAGACAAATTAGGACTTGACATTATTTATATCCAAGCCAAGCGTTGGAAACCGGGAAACGTAGTTGGACGACCCGAACTCCAAAAATTTGTTGGTGCACTTGCCGGACAAGGAGCAAAAAAGGGAATTTTCATCACGACTTCAAATTTCAGTAAGGAAGCAGTGGAGTACACTCCAAGAAACGAAACAAAAATCGTTCTGATAAACGGTGAACAGTTGGCTCAACTGATGATTGACTACAATCTTGGTTGCACGACTCAGCAGACTTATGAATTGAAAAAGATTGACAGCGACTATTTTGGTGAAGAATAATGAGGCTCAGCTTCTCCCCCCTCCCAAACAAAAACACCCTTTTCATAGATTTCTGGCCTGCCTTCAAGAAAAAAATATTGCTGATTTTGCCAAAATGCTATCTTCGAG
>DAIQNQ010000098.1:2501-11388 GCA_036788275.1 Thermonemataceae bacterium | reverse complement strand
ATAAAACAAAGAAGCCTCTGAAAGAAAAATCGGAGGCTTTTTTGTGAGGTTTTATACCCAAAATAAAGTGGCTGTATAAAGAAAAGCCTTTTAAACCACCCCTAACCCCTCCTTTACAAGGAGGGGAATTTAAAAGCAAATAATTTTCAGTATATATGACTTGTTCAGAGCAAATCCAATTCTTTTTGGAGTTTTTTAGGCAAGCCTGCACACACCAATTCATAAGATTCGTCTATCCAAGTACAAAGCAGATGGTCTTTGATAGAGCCATCTATGATTATCGTATTCCAATGCTTCTTGTTCATGTGATAGCCGGGCTGTACAGCCGGATAGCTTTCGCGGAGGCTTTGGGCTTTTTCTGGATCACATTTGAGGTTGATAGAGAAGTCGCCTTCTAAAGAGGTAAGTGCAAAGATTTTACCCATTACCTTGAACACAAGTGTATGCGCATCAAAGGGCAACTCCTCGCTCACTCCCTTTTTTTGGAGGCAATATTCGCGAAAGGCTTCAATCTGCATAGCTTAGCTTACTGAAACTCTTCGATGAGTTTATCATCCCAGAAGTCAGCAGTCTCGGCCAAATCATTAATAAGTATGACAATCTCGGCAGGCGTAACACCGGCCAAGTGGCGCGCAGAGGTCAGAAACACCCCATCATCATATATCTCAAAGCGTTCACTCACAAAGCTCCTGTTCAATTCGAGCAATCGTTTGAAAAGCTCTCTTTGCTTTTTGCGTGGCAAGGCCATCATTCGTGCGCTGAGCACCATGGTTTTTTGCTCTCCACTGGAGCTGGGCGAGGTATTGAGGGTAATGGTGATTTTGGCAGAGCCTTTTTCTACAATCCAGCTACCGGGCAAACCGGCTTTGGCAGCTTTGGGGTCGGCGCCGAGGGCTGAGAGAGCTTGCTCCACGTCTTTGATATAATCGAGATGCGACATAGGTTTTGACTAAAAGAAGTAATTTTGGGCTCTTCTCTTGCAGAAAAGCGATATAATATAAATATTGCTATAAATTAATGAAAGATTTCTCTCTTTTGCAAAAATATTTTCGCTTATGATTGCAGTAATTCAACGTGTTTTGGAGGCTGAGGTTGCCATCGCAGGGCAAATACACAGCCAAATTGGAAAAGGCTTGCTGGTGCTTTTGGGTATTGGCCAAGAAGACAGTGCTGAAGACATTGCTTGGCTTAGCAAAAAAATCGTCCAAATGCGGATTTTTAGTGATGCCGAAGGCAAGATGAACCTCTCCCTTTTAGATATTGGCGGCGAGCTACTTTTGGTGAGCCAATTTACCCTCTTGGCCAGTACCAAAAAAGGCAATCGGCCTTCTTATAGCGCAGCCGCAGCTCCGGCACAGGCCATTCCTCTGTACGAGGCCATGATACAGAGCCTGCAAGCGGCCTTGGGCAAAGCAATTGCTACGGGGCAGTTTGGGGCGGATATGCAGGTAAGCTTGCTCAACGACGGACCTGTAACGATTGTTATCAACAGCCAAGACAAACAATAAGGGGAAGCCTCTTGCGAGTATTCCCCTCTTCAATAAACATCAATTATATTACAGCATTACTTTAATTCTTGCACTTTGGTACCAATGTAGTTGATTTTGCGGGCTTCTGCTTCGCGCAGTTTTCCCTTTACATCGGTAATCAGCCCCATTTTGGTATCATCGTCTATCTTCAAGGCTACTTCCAATTTATCTTTTGCATTTTCCGGCAAAGCGGCACGCTTTTCCTCAATAAATTGGTTGATATTGCCTACCCCTTGAAACACATCGTTGAGCTGTATTTTAGGCTCTCCACCATATACATCTTTTTTGGCGGGAGGGCCTATATAGATGAATGCAGTGTTGGTGCGCTCTGTAAGCTCCTGCAACTGTGTAGCTCTTGGAAGATTCTGCTCCACAATCACACTGTCTTCTTTCAATTCGGTAGAAACCATGAAGAAAAACAGAAGCATGAAGATAATATCGGGAAGGGCAGCAGTAGAGATACCCGGTTTCGACTTCGTTTTTTTCTTAAATACTGCCATCTGCTTGTTGGGTTTTATTACTTGTTATCACCTACTTTGGAGGGGTCTGCTTCCGAGATTTGCATCGGAAACTTGTCTAAAGTTTGCTTGAAACGCTGACGTACCGCCTCTGGTGCACGCTTGTCCTTAAATTCAAGGTATTGATCTACCGTCCAGCCCAAATCCTTGGCTCTTAGCTCATGATAAGCGGCTTTCACTTGGTCTAACACCTGCACGTAAGTTACGTAGCGCGTACCACGGTCGGCCTTGATAGATACGATTGCATCTTTGGGGCTATCAGAAGAATTAGGATCGGCACCAAAGTTGGCAACAAAACGTCTTACACCTTCTTTTACATCGCCAATCTTGCCGGGGCGGTCTTCTATGAGCAGCTCGTCATTGGCATTCACCAATATTTTGAAGAGGTTGCGCTCATTGATTTCCATTTCGGGGGGTACATCTTGCTTGGGAGGCAAAATCATCGTCAGCCCTTTATCAGCCGGGAAGGTAGTTGCTACCAAGAAGAAGATAAGCAGCAGGAAGGCAATGTCGGCCATAGAAGCCGCATTGATTTCAGCGCTGTCTCTTTGTTTCTTTTTTGCCATAACTTAGGTATTGAAAAGGTCTTTGATACGAGAATAAACGAAGCCCACTACTGCAATTGCAATCATGAGATAGGTAGTGATAAGCATTCCTCCGATAAACTTGGAGCGCCCTTCTGTAACACCAAAATTCTGATATACTGCCGTTACTTCACTACCCGACAGCACATAGCCTATAATAAAGAGCACCAAAATAACACCGAGCATGATACCAGACTTCACAAGGCCGGACTTGTCGCCGGTGGTTTTGAGAAAAGACATCACTACTGCTGCTACTGCCGCTACGATGATCATAATGTATGATATCCAAAGCATTACATCTACCACAGCATTGCCTCCGCCCTCTTCTCCTTGCGCAAAAGCACCAAAGCTTAGCAAGAAGGCTCCTGAAAACAGGGCGAGCGTTTTATTAAGATTTAATTTCATATAACATTGTGTGTTTGTATAAAAAGAATGACCGGAGACTACTTCAACAAGCCGTTTTTGTACTTGAAGAGCAAGTCAATCAAAGTGATGGAAGCATCTTCCATTTGATTCACGATGGCATCAATCTTAGATACACAATAGTTGTACAATACTTGCAAAACTACCCCTACAATCAAACCACCAATAGTAGTAAGGAGGGCTACTTTAATCTCACCGGCAATCAAAGAGGCATCAAGGTTACCAGCAGCTTGGATTTTGTCGAAGGCGAGAATCATCCCATATACCGTACCCATGAAGCCCACCATCGGTGCGATGGCAATCATCAAAGATATCCAAATCATACCTTTTTCGAGCTTGCCCATTACCACACCTCCATAAGAGGCTACTGACTTTTCTACTACGTCCAAACCTTCATCTACACGGATAAGACCTTGTACAAAAATAGAGGCTACTGCACCACGTGTATTTACGGCAGCTTCTTTGGCTGCGTCCACGTTGCCATTTTTGAGGGCTTCTTCTACTTCGCCGATAAGTTTTTTGGAATTGGTAGTTTCGAGGTTCAAAGTAATGATTCTTTCGATAGAGATAGCCAAGCCGATAATCAAGAAAATAAGGATAGGTGTCATAAACTCTACCCCACCTTCAATAAATTTTTCTTTTACTGCCTGATGGAAAGAACGTTCTTCTGTTTTTACTTCTTCAACAGCCGGATCGCCACCTTGGGCTTGCACGTTAAAGTTTCCGAACATCATCAGTCCGAGGAAAGCCAAAAGAGTGAATAACTTTTTCATAGAAGGGTCTTAACGTTTAGAATTAGGGAATTGAATAGATTGTTTAGTTGTAAATTGCAATTAGGGACTATAAGTCGTAGAGAGGAAGGGATTCGAACCCTCGATACACTTTTTGAGCATATACCCGCTTTCCAGGCGAGCGCCTTCAACCACTCGGCCACCTCTCTATAAAAATCACGCTGCTTGGTTGGAGCAGCCATACGATCAAAAATCAATAGGTTGATAACTCTTTTCTAAGAATACCCCGCAAAGAAATTAAGAAAAAACGCTTTATGCAAGTTTTCTGAAATTTTTTATCTGTAAAAGTCTTTCTTTTTTTATCTTTCTTTGCTAAAAGCTTTGTTCTCACAATATTTTCGCAAAGTATGTCCGCCTCTAAAGCTGTATTTTGGGCTTTGCAGCGATTTGCTTATTTTTGTGTCTTCATTCAACACGAGCCCTCTCTTCACCATACCCCTACCCTATGAGTACTTTCTGGACCGACAGCCACAGCCACCTTTATGTAGAAGCCTTCGACCAAGACCGCCACGAGGCCATGGCACGCTGCCACGAAGCCGGCGTAGCACATATCTATCTGCCTAATATAGACCACCGCTCCATAGAGGCGATGCTGGAGTTGGAAATGGCCTACCCCACCCAAGCCTTTGCCTGCATGGGGCTGCACCCCTGCTCTGTAAAAAAAGATTTTGAAAAAGAACTCTACCTTGTAGAAGACTGGCTCAATAAAAGAAGCTTTGCGGCCATCGGCGAGATGGGCTTAGACCTCTACTGGGACAAAAGCTTTGTAGAAGAACAAAAAGAGGCTTTCCGTATCCAAGCCGCTTGGGCCAAGCAATACCGCCTCCCGCTCATTATCCACAGCCGCGAAGCCACCGACGAGGCCATCGCCCTCATTGCGGAGCTGCAAGACGAACACTTGCGCGGGGTATTTCACTGCTTTACGGGTACTTTGGAGCAGGCCGAGCAGATTATCGCCTTGGGCTTTTTGCTGGGCATAGGCGGTGTAGCCACCTACAAAAAAGGCGGCTTAGACCAAGTACTGCCTTTTGTAGAGATGCAACATTTGGTACTCGAAACCGACAGCCCCTACCTCCCACCCGTACCACACCGCGGCAAACGCAATGAATCGGCTTATCTGCCCCTTGTAGGGCAGGCCGTGGCACAGATGAAAGGCCTCTCCGTAGAGGAAGTGTGCCAACAAAGCACGGCCAATGCCCAAAGGCTCTTTGTGCCTGCCGAAACCCATCAATCGTAAGAATATATTTTATCTCCTTTTTCTTTATCAGAAAGGTATTCTATGAAAGAAGTTTATCAAAATACAGGTACTTTTTTATATTTCTCCAAAAAATATTACAATATACTTTTTGAAGTAAAAAGTTAATTAGCAGCACAAAAAGTGCTTTTAGATGTTTTAAAAAAAAGATATTTTCAAAAAAAATTTTGAACTAAGCATTTCATTTTTTATTATTGTCATGAAATATATTCAATATTACATCTTTGTCAAAATAGAAGCTTTTACATAAAATATAGTCATGGCCAAACTCAAAAACATCATTAAGCAGCTCTCTAAGCAAGACTTTGAGCACATCTATCAGTCGCTTATTGACAGCAATGCCGACAAATCTGCTTACTTACTCAAATTTATGTATTTAGACAAGATGTCGGACAGCAAGGTGATGTCGGAGCTTGATGTAAACACCAATGCCTACTATACGCTGCGCTCGCGCCTAAACCAAAAAATAGAGGAATACCTCTTGGAGCAGGTAGAAAGCCCTCGTACTGATATTCTTAAGAAAGTAGCCAACGTCAATGAAATTATCTTTACCAAAAAGCGCACGATTACCGTAGCTACGCTCAAAAAGCTTGAAAAAGAACTTCTCGATTACGACCTCTCCAACGAGCTGACCATCGTTTATAAAAGCCTCAAACGCCTCCACGTAAACAGCCCCGAATACTTCTTTTACTCGCAGCAGTACAACAAGCACGTGGCCTATATGCTTTCGGTGGACAAGGCGGAGAGCCTGCTTACCGATTATTTCAAAAAGTATGGTGTGTATAGCTTTACCAACCACGAAAACGACAGGCTGGAACTTTCCCTACTCAATCGCGAGCTGAAAATCACACGCAACCTCTACGACTCGCACCGCTTATATGTGTATCAGAGTTGTACCAATATTTTTCATCGCCTTTTTGTAGAAACCGACGAATCGCTCGACGAAGAGTCCATAGAGGATATTCTGAACAAAGTAAACCAGATTTTTGAGTCCTACAATCTGGATACCATCTACCATCACCTCAAAATTGTTTTTGAGTTTTTGAAGCTGGAATACTACAATCACTACAAGGTATTTCGCAAAGTAGAGGACTTCTTCGACGAGGTAAACGACTCCATCAGCACCTTGCTTACCAACTACACGCTTTTCACCTTTCCTGCGCGCTTCCTGCTCAGCAAAGTGGAGCGACACCTGCGCTTGGGTACTGAAAAAGAGATGTATGCCGAAAATGAAAGCTTATTTATAGACTACGAGGCCGACCCACACGATGTGCCTACTTACGTTACCTATATCACGTACCGGGCTTTGTGCTGTTTTTATGTAGAAAAATACGAGGAGGCTGCCCGTTGGCTCAACAACCTCCTCAACGAGGTGTCGCTCAAGCGCTTTCCTTTTGTATCTATGGAAATCAAGCTTTTGCTTTCGGTACAATACGTGATGATGCAAGACTATGAGCTTTTCAACCAGCTCCTCAGCAGCATACAGCGCCAAATCCGCATTTTGGGCAAAGAGGATTGCTCCTACATTGTGTTGTTCACAAAAATTCTCAAGACCATTTCTACCAACAATAAGACCAACAAAACCGAAAAGCTTTCGGTGCTGCTCGACAAGCTGGCCGCCGCTCCTCGCAAAAGCTTTAGCCCTACCTCCTACGTGAAGTTTAGCAACAAGGTATTGGCCGAGCGATAACACTCCTCACAAAAAAGCCTGCTTCTCGAAGCAGGCTCTTTTTATGGGATTTAGTCTTTCATCTTTCTAATTTTAGGCTTGTCTTCCTCCTCTGCGCCAAGGCGCTCCTCTTCGCGCTCTATTTCGATAAGCTCTTGATACAACCCAAAAATATCGGGTACTTTTTGAAGTTGCGTTCTGAAACGCATATCGTCAGGTGTGATGATTTCGGCATCTACCAAATCTTGGTCAAAAATCTCTTCTATCTGTAGCTGAAAGCGCTGCATATTGGCTTGCAGCATATCGGCCACCAAGTTGGAGATAAACTCCAAGTCAATTTCATATTCAGAGCCCTCGAAGATAGCCTCCAAATCTTTTATTTTTTGGATATTCTCCTCTTCCAATACAAAGTCAAGCATTTTCTTAAATATCTTTTCTACGGCCTCGCGTGTATCAGGGTGCTGCAAAGACATCTGTGCCAAGCCTGTAGCCACAGCCATACGCACATAGCCGTCGGTTTCTTGGTCCAAAAATAGGCTTTGCAGTGCCGGAAGGTGCTTCTGACCGAAAAGAGAGATGAAAGAAGCCAGCTCCGTAGTGATAAAAAGTTCACTGAAAAGGTCGTCTAAAACCAAGGAGTCGCCTTTCAGAAAATCTATTAGCACCGGAAACAGCTGTTCGTCTCGTATCTCGCGAAGCAAAAAGACAGCGTGCAAAGGCGCACAGCCGCCCTCGTCGGGAGCCAAATCGTCGGTGTATTTTTCCGCTTCTTGGAGGGCATCTTTCAGAATCAGCAGCAGGTCATCAGAGGCGCGGCTGCCCAAGGCGATGATGTCTTGGAGGATACTTGTTTTGATTGTAAAATCATTTTCGAAGAGCTTCTCGATAATCGGATTTTGGAAGCTTGGCAAGCTGCTATTCATTATCAACGCTTAGTAAATAAAGGTCTAAAAACTAAAAGCAAATTAAAGAATTTTCACGTAAAGGTAAAGAATATTTTTTGTGTTTTGTGCAATACCACTTTCAGAATATTTAGCGAAGCCTCGCATAGCAGAGCCAAGTATAATCTTGTGCCTCTTTTACAAAAATTTCGGGTGCTTCAGAGGCTTCGGCATACAAGGCCGGAGCAGTCGGATAGGCCTCTTCTGTCCAAGCATCGCCCCAGCGGGTGTGGCCGGGTTTTACGACGGGCGGAAACTCATAATAGAGCGCCAAGGCACTTTCTAAATAGCGGCGGTCTTCGCTATTGGGCGCTACCGCCTTGGGCGCTTTCCACAGATGCTTGAGGCGCAGCAACCAGTGCTTCGGGGGCTTCGGTGCAAAGCCCAAGCCGTGCCAAGCCTTTTTGAGGGAATAGCAGTCGCCCGCTGCTCCCATGTAATTGTCTTCAAAAATAATATGCTTAAAACCTGCTTTTTGGGCAAATTTCAATCTTTCCAAAGCATTTTGATGGTCGTCTATAAAAAGCAAGGTCTCTTCTTTGGGCAGGACGCTCCAATCTATCAGGGTGAGGTCTTGACTGTAATACTTGGCCTGCGGGCTGCTATACTGCCTAAAGCGAGGATTGGGGTCTATGGCGTGAATCTCGGCCTCCGGCAGCGCCTGCTCGATGAGCCAAGTACCTTGCCCCTTCCATACGCCGCTTTCTATCACCACCTTGGGCTTGAGCTGCCGCAGCAGCCACCAAGTAGCAAAGGCGTGGGGTGCTTTCATGCCACCTTGGTTGTCTTTGATGGGCGATTGATGCGGGTAAATCTGTAAAAAGTCGGCAATATCCCTTCGGATATCTTCATTGGTCCAAGCGATTTCGCCAAAAATCAGGGTCATAGCAGCAGAGAAAATTTGATAGCGCTGCGAAGATACAAAAATCCTCTTTCAAAGAAGTTTTCGCTTGCTTCAAAAGAGGATTTTTGTAAAATAGGACTTCCACAAACTCTCGCTCTGAACCACCCCCAACTCCTTAACGCTAATCTTGTAGAGCTTTTACAAAACCTCAAAATAAGCAAAAAACGGCTTTTTTGAGTTCTTAGAAGCTCCCCTCCTTTAGAAGGAGGGGAACTTTTAACATCCTGCGCCTATCCGTGGCGTTGGGCATCTACTACCGCGATGGCCACAATA
>DAIQNQ010000098.1:0-2401 GCA_036788275.1 Thermonemataceae bacterium | reverse complement strand
AACATCCTGCGCCTATCCGTGGCGTTGGGCATCTACTACCGCGATGGCCACAATACTAATAATATCGCGCACCGAGCTGCCTAACTGCAAAACATGCACGGGCTTGTTCATCCCCAAGAGCAAAGGCCCTATCACCTCGCAGTTGCCCAGCTCTTGCAAGAGCTTGTAGGCGATGTTGCCGGAAGCCAAATCAGGGAAAATAAGCGTGTTTACGCCTGTTTCGGCCAGCGGACTGAAGGGATAGTTTTCGCGCAGCAGCTCTTGGTTGAGCGCCACATTGGCCTGAATGTCGCCATCTACCACCAAGTCGGCATAACGCTCCTTGGCAATGCGCACAGCCTTCTGTATTTTGGCGGGCACTTCGCCTTTGGCCGAGCCGAAATTGGAATAAGAGAGGGCGGCCATTTTGGGTTCAAAACCAAAAAACTGCACACCACGCTGCGTAAGCTTCATAATGTCCACCAACTCCTCTGCTGTGGGGTTGGGATTCACCGTGGTATCGGCAAAGAAAAGCGTGCGGTTTTTATTGGTAACCAAATACATGCCTGCCACACGATTCATAGGCTGTCGGGCACCGATTACCTCCAGCGCTGGACGAATCACGCGGGTATAGTCTTTGGTAAGGCCGGAAATAAGGGCATCGGCCTCGCCCAACTCCACCATCATTGCCCCAAAGTAGTTGCGGTCGCGCATCAGCTTTTTGGCATCGTAGAGGGTAATGCCCTTGCGTTGGCGCTTTCTGTAGAGTTCTTCGGCATAGCGCGCGCAGGCGGCGGCCTCCTCGAAGGGGTCGAGAATGACACAATCGCCCAACTCAAAGCTGTACTCCTGTATCAATTGTTGTATTTTTTGTCTATTGCCCAACAAGATAGGCGCGGCAATGCCTTGGTCTATCAATACTTGTACTGCTTGGAGGATTTTGGCATTGTCGGCCTCGGCAAAAACCACTCTTTTGGGATTTTGCTTGGCTTTTTGGAGGAAAGTGCCAATCATCTTCTGGTCTATGCCCAAGCGCTGTTGCAAGCTCATCTCGTAGTGTACCCAATCGCTGATAGGATTTTTGGCTACGCCCGATTCCATGGCGGCCTTGGCTACGGCAGGCGAAATGGTGGTAATGAGGCGAGGGTCTAAGGGTTTGGGAATGAGGTAAAATTTTCCAAAAGTAAGTGATTTGTCGCCATAAGCACGCGCCACGATGTCGGGCACAGGCTCTTTGGCCAAGCGCGCAATGGCGTGTACAGCGGCCAGCTTCATGGCTTCATTGATTTCGGTGGCGCGTACATCCAAAGCTCCACGGAAAATATAAGGAAAGCCCAATACATTGTTTACTTGGTTGGGGTGGTCGGAGCGCCCTGTGGCCATAATCACGTCTTCGCGGGCAGCCAAGGCCACCTCGTAGGCAATTTCGGGCGTGGGATTGGCACAGGCAAATACAATCGGGTTGGCGGCCATAGATTGCAGCATTTCTGCTGATACGATATTGCCTTTGGAAAGCCCCAAGAACACATCAGCCCCCCGCATGGCCTCTTCCAAGGTGCGCAGGTCGCGTGTTGTGGCAAACTCCGCCTTGCTGGGGTCTAAATTGGCTTGGTCTTGGCGAATCACGCCTTTGCTGTCGAGCATAATGATGTTTTCTTTCTTTACCCCCAAGGCTGCATAGAGCTTGGTACAAGAAATGGCCGAAGCCCCTGCCCCATTCACCACTACCACGATGTCTTCGATTTTCTTTTGCACCAGCTCCAAGGCATTGAGCAGCGCCGCCGCCGTGATAATAGCCGTGCCGTGCTGGTCGTCGTGCATCACCGGAATCTTCATCTGTCGGCGCAGCTCTTGCTCTATTTCAAAGCATTCGGGCGCTTTGATGTCTTCGAGATTTACCCCGCCAAAGGTAGGCTCCAAGGCCTTTACGATTTTGATAAACTCCTTGGGGTCTTTGCAGTCTATTTCTATATCAAAAACGTCTATGCCTGCAAATTTCTTAAACAACACACCCTTGCCCTCCATCACAGGCTTAGAGGCCTCCGGCCCGATGTCGCCCAAGCCCAATACGGCTGTACCATTAGAGATAACGGCCACCAGATTGCCTTTGGCCGTGTATTTATATACATCTTCTATATTTTCGGCAATGGCCAAACAAGGCTCTGCTACTCCGGGCGAATAGGCCAAGGCCAAATCCAACTGCGAACTTAAAGCCTTGGTAGGCACTACTTCTATCTTGCCGGGCTGGCCTTGCTGGTGGTAGTTGAGCGCGTCTTCTTTTCTGATTTTTATAGACATCGTACTATTTTTTATAGTTTAAATACAAAATCAAACGCTGCAAAACTAAGAAAAAGCGCATCATCCACCAACACTCCGCCTGTTTTTTTAGTATGATGAAATCGTAAAGCCGAGGTGATTGCTC
>DAIQNQ010000097.1:0-11491 GCA_036788275.1 Thermonemataceae bacterium | reverse complement strand
CGCCAATGCTGTAATAGCGTGCGGTACGTTGTACGGGGAGCTTGTGGGCTTGCATGAACTTTGGAGGGAACTAATTTGATGTGGCTTTTGAAGCGCGCTTCTATAACTAAAAACCTATATTCAAAGCTATTTTCAGTAAACGCCGCATCATTATGATAAAACTTAGGCCGCTCTTGGCGGCCTAAGTTTTGTTTATCTTTTAAATCCTAAAACTCCTACACCGCAGAAGTCTTTGGTATCTTGAAAAGAGAAAGAAAGGTAGTAGATGCCTGTACGCTGACACTGTATTTGCAGGGCAGAGAGGTATTCTTTCTCTGCTTCGCGATAGCTGGAAACGATTACCTCTTTCTTATCGTCTAAGAGTGTAACGACCAAGCCCTTGTTGTTGCGGTCGGCATTGCCCAAGGTAACGATATAAGTAGTGCCGGTACTAAATACATAAGAAAACTCGAGCACACTTTTTTCACCACCAAGGCCATCGAGCTTATAACTTTTCAAAAAGCTGAAACCCAATGGTTTTATTCTTTCAATACATTTATTGGTATAGTCTTCTACTTCGCATTTGGGCTTTTGCGCTTGGGCTGCCGACCATGAGAGAGCGAATATTACCAATAAGAGGAGTACTCTTTTCATTCTTTATCTTTTTGTAATCAAGCGACAATTTTGCTACGAACTTCTGTAACGGCCTTGAGGAGTGCATCAAAGTCGGCATCAGAAAACTGAATTTCTACGGTATCTTCTTGTGTTACTTGCTTCTGTCCGTCTATTACTTGCTCTGTGGCTTCCGTTTCTTGGTAATCAACACTGATGTTGGCATAGATGGTATTGAGGCGGCTCAGGTCTTCGTAAAGTTCGTCTATATTCTTAGAAGCACCTTTATTGTTTTCAAGCAAGTTGAGCAAGTGCTTAAGTGTTATTTTCTGCTCTGCAATAGCCAACTTCAAGTCTTTATTTTTAGATTTTTGTGCCAAGTAGCAGCTCAAGTAGAGCGATTCTACCCAACTACCTGTAATGATAAAGGCAGTGGCTTCGCCTCGGTTTTCTTTTTGTAGCTGCTCGTTGATAGTGCTGAGGCTGCTAAGTGTTACTTCCAATATTTTGTCCAAACCTTCGCCTCCGGCTGTCAGCGTACGCAAACCCGCAAAGTCCACATATTTGTCAATGTTCAACCCTTCGGCCATCTCCCTTACGGCGAGCAGGTAGTCTATGGCATCTTGCGACTGCCCGTAGATGTTGGCATAGCCCAAATCAGTACTATATACGCCCAAGTTAATTGCTCTTTTGTAGTCGGTTGCATATTTCGACTTATTCTCAAGGCTGTTCAGGGCTGCTTTGTCGTAGCGCAGGTTGAGCGCTTTGATGAGCGAGGCTGTTTCGATGGGGTCAGGAATCGCACTCAGTACCGCAAAGTCTATCTTTACTACCTTGCTTTCCTTTTTGGTGGTATCAGTTGTGGGATTGTCGCCGTTGTTCTTGTTGTTGTTATCATCGCCGCAACTGTATAGAAAAGCGGCAGCCAATAAAAGAGTGATGATTGTTCTCATGAGATTCAATGTTATGATGCGATTGGGAGATTTCGTTTTTAAAGATAAGAGCAGAAAGATAGCTTCATTTCTGCTCTTAATATTTTTGAGCGCGGACTCAGACGGTATGTAGCTGTACCGCTATCGCTTGAAGCCAATCACACTGGCAGCACAGTAATCGGTGGTTCCCTCAAAAGTATAAGAGAGGTAGTACATTCCTGTACGCTGGCACTTGAGCTGTACGGCAGGCAAAAAGCTCTTTTTGGTATTGTCGTAATTGGTAGTGATGGGTCTTTTTTGGCCATCCAAAAGTGTAAACTTAATGCCATTTCCCTCTTTGTCGGCATTGGCAAAAGTAATAAGGTAGGTAGTACCACGGCTAAATACATAAGAGTATTCTACTGTTTTTTGGGAGCCTTTCTGTCCATCTACTTTATAGCTCTTCAAAAACTGAAAGCCACCGAGCTGCTTCAATTTTTGTACGCAGGTTTGGGTGTACATCTGCACATCGCATTGGGCTTGTGTGCGAGGGCTTGCCAAAAGCATAAGAGCCAAGGCAAAGGTAGCGAGGAGAATATTTCTTTTTTTCATGGAAAACTATTAGTTTATAATTGAATTACGTATTTCTACAATCTTCGCATAGATGTTGTCCAAGTCTTGTGTAGTCATCGTAATCTCAGGGATTTCAGTCTGTTGGATTGTAAGGATTCCGTTTTCAATTACTTCTTTGGATTCTCCTTTGATGTATTTTACGTCAATTTTTGAATAGATTTTATCCAAGTCAGAAAGATTTTCTCTGAGAGTACGCATTTTGGGGCTGCTCTCGTAATGCCCTAACAACAACAAAAGCTGGTCAAGTGTTACTTTTTGTTCTGCAATTCTGATTTCCAGCTCTTTGTTTCTTTGCTCTTTGGCCACGTTGGTAGTCAAGTACACTGCCTCTATCCAAGCGCCTGCCAGAATGAGCACTGTGGCATCGGTGCGGTCTTCTTTTTGCAAGTAATCGTTCATTTTTTGCAGGTTCATGGTAGTTTCCTGAAGCAACTCGTTCATGTTGTCGCTACTGGAAGCCAACTGCTTGATGGTCTCGAAATCAAAGAACTTGCCAATGTTCAATCCGTCGGCCATATCTTTTACGCCCGTCAGAAAACCAATGGCATCTTGCGACTGGCTGTAGATGTTGGCATAGCCCAAATCGGTGCTATAAACGCCCAAATTGAGGGCTTTCTTGTATTCTGTATTGTAAGAAGAAACTTTGTCGGTACTATTGAGAATAGCAGGGTTGTACTTTACACCCATATCTTTAATCAAAAAAGATATTTCGATAGGGTTGGGAATAGACTCTATGATTCCCTTGATCACATCGGGTGAAAGTTTATTTTTACCACTGTTGCCTTCTCCGACAAGTGTGGTATCTCTTTTTGCACCTGCATCGTCAGGGGAGTCGGCATCTTCTCCACAGGCAAACATCAAGAACAACAAGGAGGCGCTTAATAAAAGCTTTTTCATATCGAAACGATTTATTTAGTGCTAAAATTAAAAAAACATTCTAAGACTTTCAATATTCTATCAAGATTAAAATGACTTTAAATATCCAAATGCTGAGAAGAGCTTATGAGAGGCCTTTGAGCACCAAAATAACATCATTTTTTTAGGACTACACCATCCCACATCCAAACACTTATGCCGTTTCCAACTTCTTTCCTTCTGCCTTTTTGCTTTCTTGCTCTCCTTTGCGACGCTTCAGCTGACGCAATTGCTTTAGGGGCATTCCCAATACTTTTGCTACCTTCCCCAAGGTGCTGCCAATGGCGGCAAAGCCTTTGCGAATCAGGTTAAAGTACAAAGCCACATACAGCACAAAGCTCATCAGCCATATCACCAAAATATTGAAATAATAGGTATCGTAATATTTGCCGAAGAGGTACTTGCGCGGTGCCAAAAAGTGCGTGCGGTAGTCGAAGGCATGTGAGTATTCGAGCGGGTCATGAAAGACCGGATCTACTTGCTGGAGCAAACGCCCTTTGTATTCAATTACTTTCTTGCTTACATTCTCGGCCTTCATCAAATCCTCAAGGCTCTTGTTATGGTATTTCTGGCGATACAAATCTAACTCCTTGCCGGGCAGCTCATCCATCAAGTATTCTCTCTCTCGGCTCGCTTTGTTGAAGCGCTCACGGTAATACACGTTTAGTGAGTCGTAGTATTCTTCCAGTTCTTGCGCTACTTTCTCATTAAAATTTTGCAAAGTAATCTTTTGTTGCAAGTCTTCGAAGCGTTCCAAAGCGGGGCGCAAGCCTTTTCTTATGCGTGAAGCCTCTATCTGGCGCTCTCGGATAATCTCTATTTGCAGCAAAGTAAGGTCTTCTATGTAGAGTTTTCGGAGAGAGTCGTTGTCGTTGATGCTCTTGCGGTGGTTCAAGGCTCTCACCAAAATCTTTTTCATTTCATCAAGCCAAAAACCTCTTCGATAGTCCGCAATACTTTTTTCTTTGTCGAAAGCGTAATAAGGCTTCTGGTACTTATTGTTCTTGAACTGATCCACGGCAATGGCTTCAAATCCCCAACGCGACACCATAAAGTCAGCCAATATGGGCACTTTGCCCTTGTCGCTAATCACGCTGTTAAGACTGTTGAAATTAAAGATAATTCCACTCAAAATCATCTGCGGAATCAACAAAAGCGGAATCGTAATATATACCGTTACCACTGAGTTGAAGGCCGAAGAGATATTGAGCCCCAGCACGTTGGCAAAGCAAGATACCGAAAACAACACCAGCCAATAGGTCATATTTGCACCTTCTATATCCAATACAAAATTACCCACTACTACAAATGTGAGGGTTTGAATGGCCGATAAAGTAAAAAGGATAATCAGCTTCGATAAGAAGTAGGCTTGTCGGCTCAAATTAAGGAAAGCTTCTCGCTTACGAATCTTGCGGTCTTTGATAATCTCTTCTGCCGATACCGTAAGCCCCATAAAGAGTGCTACCAGTACGGAAATCAGGATATAAGCCGGAACGTTGTCGTTTTCGTAGAAAATATACTTCCCACCGGGGCCATTTTGGAAGCGGATAATGTAGGAGAGCAAGAAGGCCAGCAGGGGCGCTTCCAGCAAATTGATAGAAACGTATTGTGTATTGCTGATTTTGGCCAGAAAGTCTCTGGTCGTAAATACCACCGTCTGCTTGAATACATTGGGCAAATCCAAAGCTTTGGTAGGCTGCTCCACCTCCGTAGGGGTAGGCTCGATGCTATGACGCTTCAGGAAGATTTCGTTCCATTGATACGGCAACCTCTTGCGGATGTTTTTACCGGTAAGGTCACGGTCTTCAATAATGTCAAAAATCTGTTCGGGATTCACATTACCACAGCTTGAGCATTGCCCTTGCTCTGCCCTTACTTGGTTGGTTTCTTTTTTGAAATACACCACAGCATCTACGGGGTTTCCATAGTAGATTTGGTAACCGCCTGTATCCAAAAGCACCAACTTGTCGAACATCTTGAAGATGTCGGAAGAAGGCTGGTGAATCACCACAAAAATAAGCTTGCCTCTTACAGAAAGCTCTTTGAGCAAGTCCATCACATTTTCCGAATCGCGTGAGGAAAGCCCCGAAGTAGGTTCGTCCAAGAAAAGCACTGCTGGCTCGCGAATCAGCTCTAAAGCAATGTTTACGCGCTTCCGCTGCCCGCCACTGATTGTTTTGGAGAGCACATTGCCCACACGCAGGTCTTTGATATGCTCTAAGCCCAAATCGGCGAGAGTTTTTACCACGCGGCTGTCCAATTCCTGCTCCGAAAGTCCTTTAAAGCAGAGCTTGGTATTATAATATAGATTTTGATAAACCGTCAGTTCTTCTATCAACAGGTCGTCTTGGGCCACGTAGCCAATGATACCTTCGGCTTTGTCTTTATCTCTATGAATATCTATTCCATTGATTACCACTGAGCCTTGGGAGGGAGTTTCGATGCCTGCCAACACATTCAAAAGTGTAGTTTTACCCGCACCACTGGCACCCATAATCCCGATAAGCTTGCCTGCACCTTCGGCCACGCTCACATCGCGCAAGCCCAAAGCTCCATTCTTAAACTTGTATTCAATGCCCATAGCATTGAAAGAGAGTTTTTGCTTTTGGTAGCCCTCCAAGAATGTGGAGGTCAGGTCGCTGTAATAGAAGGAGTTTCCTTGCTGTGTACGAATAATACTCCCTCTATCGTAGGGATATACTTCGTCTTTTTGCATCGGGAAATCGTTGAGTTTTACGATTTCTTGCCCTGTATATTTTACAAAATAGAGGTCTGGACTACTTTCGATGGGCACTCGCAAAATAATCACTTTGCCATCAAGCGCCTCCACCGAAATATGCTTGATACCGTCAATATTCGGTACAAAGCTATTGCTGATGGTAAGTACATTGGGGTTGCGAAGCAGCTCGCTGGGTTCTTTGAGCACAAAATCATAGAGCGTGTCGTAATACTCTGATATTTCCAGCTCGGCAGCGGCAGTTTTAATTACGGCTATGCGCGACTGTGTGGTGCGCATGTCCGTAGAAACCAAATCCAGCATTTTCATCAATACAAAAACCTTCTCGTCGTCTTTGAGGGTTTTTTTAATCTTGCGACACATTCCCAGCATGCGCACAGAAAACTTCTGAAAGGCTTTGTCTTTCATCTCTTCTGTGGCGTTGGGGTCGCTACCAAATTTATTCTCCAATTCGCTGGAGGTAGCTTGGTACTTCTCGATATATGCCCCTACCGATGCTTGGTCTAATACCTTGTTGAAGTAATTTACTACAAACTGCTTCTCGGCCTCCGACGTACCGCCATCTTGCATGGTGGTAAGTGCAAACAGCTGGGTAAGCGCCTCGAGTGTTTCTTCGGTCATCATAGGGATATACGAGTAAGCTCAAACAGACAGTATGTGCAATACACAGGCTGTCTGCTCTTGTGATTAGTCTTTGGTGCCTACCAAAAAAGCCTTAGTAGGTCTTAAATTCAAAAGGTACATCTACTAATTCTGAGAATTCTGTACCGGCTTCGTGCATGTCTTCATCATCTTCGTGGTAATACCAAGAGATTTTAGAATTTTTGATTTCCTCTATTTTGGAAAGAATATCAAGAATCAGCTTCGATGAGGCAGTATTAAAGTATTCAAGTTTAAAGATTATTACCGTTTCGGGATTGGGGTTTTGCCCATATCGAGAGAGCCAATCAATAATCGGATGATAAAACTCCGCAGCATCTTCTGGCAGCGACCTGCCGGATATTTCAAAGATGCTGTTGTCTTTGTCCATCAAAATTTTAGGACTTTCTTCCGTACCCTCTAAGTTAATTATTTCCATACAACTATTTTAATTAATTTTTGTCGCAAATATAAATTTTTTTGGTTAAAAAATAGCATATCAGCGATTGTTTACTCTGCGCCTGAGCGGGGCACTACTACTTGCAAAGCGAAGAAAGAAAACTCATCGTTGATGGGGTCGAAACCGAATTGCAATTTTTCGCCTGATTTTCTGGCCATATCCACAAAGCCCAAGCCTGCGCCACCTCTTTCGGAGAGTTCTCCATTTTTGATAATCTCTTTGTAAAGCTCTTTGAGACCGTCTTTATCGAGGGTATTCACTTTGTCTAATTTTGAGGAAAGCGACTGCACCGCCTCATTTTTGATGGGGTTGCCGGAGGCAACGATGTACTCATTGGCTTGCTTGCCGAGGATAAAGATAGCATTGTTTTTCAGGCCGTCTTCATCTTGTTCGTTGAGGTCTTCGGCGTGCTTCACGATGTTTTGTAGGCTTTCTACCATTACGTTGAACACCTTCCGCTTTACGCTGGCCGATTCTCCAATCGAGTCCATATTACGCTCTGCCATCGCCAAAACCGACTTGGTGATTTCTTGTGTAAACTCCCCCTCATATACAATGATGAGGTTGTTGGCGAGCATTGTTTTGTGCAAATCATAGACATACTTCATAGTCTTCTGAATTTTAGAGAGCTTTAGCTAATACAAATTTGGCATTAAATTAACACTATTTTTTAAAAAGAAAAACTTTGGCAAAAATTAAAATCTAATTCCAATCACAAGAATATCATCGGTTTGCTTCACCTCACCATTCTTCATCCATTCGTTCAATTCTTTGTTCATCAGGGTATCTACTTGTGTCATAGGTATATTGAGGCTGCTCTTGAGGATGTCTCGGATACGCTTGGGCGAGAATTTACGATTGTCGGGGCCTCCAAATTGGTCGGGTAAGCCATCTGAGAAGAGCAGGGCAATATCGCCGGTTTTGTACTGAATCGAGAAGTTGTCAAAATTGGTACGGTTGCGATACTGCGCACCTCCAATCG
Source organism: Thermonemataceae bacterium (assembly GCA_036788275.1). Classification (GTDB taxonomy): domain Bacteria; phylum Bacteroidota; class Bacteroidia; order Cytophagales; family Thermonemataceae; genus DAIQNQ01. The sequence continues at coordinate 3,623 of DAIQNQ010000097.1, read as the reverse complement.
GAAACTTATTACCTTTTACCTCTTCGAGTTCGCCATTTTCACCATTCAAGTAATACAAGGGGCGGTGCGCTCCGGCGTACTCGAGCAGTCTTTGTTCTACACTAATTTTGGCCAAGCTGATATCCATCCCATCTTTGGTTACGGAGTCGGGGGTATCTTGGCGCAGGGTCTTGGTTACTTGTTCGTCGAGCAGGTCGAGGATGGCACTGGCGCTCAGGTTGGCGTGTGTGTCCACGATGTTGTTGAGCAAGAAGTAGCCTATCAAAGACATCAAGGCACCAGGTACGCCGTGGCCTGTACAATCCACGGCGGCAATATACACATCTTTGTCTTTTTCTACCAGCCAAGGAAAGTCTCCACTTACTACATCTTTGGGGCGGAAGAGGATAAAGGAATCATGAAAGAAACGTTGCAAAATAGAGGTCTCAGGCATGATGGCCTCTTGGATACGCTTGGCGTAGTTGATACTGTCTTGTACTTTTTTGTAAATTTCTCTCAACTGCTCTTCTTTGGCTTTCAGCTCGGTGATGTCGTGAGCTACAAAAAGGATAGATTCTACTTGGTTTTCTGCACTTTTTTCGGGGATGGCATTCACCGACATATTCCTGTTGCCCATAATAGAAGGAAACTCTATCTCGTAGCTTTGCTTTACTTCTCGTCTTTCGATGGCTTGTATGGCTTGCAAAAAGCGCTCTATCACGGGTGCAGGCAGGATGTCTTCGTTGAGGAGATTTTGCAGATACATTTCTTTATCTACGCCGGTGTATTGCTTGATGGTAGGGTTTACGTAATATACACGTGCTTCTTTGTCGAGTCGGAAAATCAAATCGAGGGAGTTTTCGGAGAGGGCTTGCATTTGGCCACGCATCCTTTCTTCTTTTTCGGCACGCTTTCTTTCGGTAATATCTCGGATATTAAGTACGATACCACTGATTACCGGGTCATTGAGCAGGTTGTTGCCTGTACTTTCGAGCCAAACACTTTCTCCCGACTTTTTGCGGTAGGTAAACTCTATCGTAATACGTTCGTCGGGATAATGCAGCAAATCTTTGAACATTTTCAGGAAGCGGTCTTTGCCTTGCTCTATGTATTCTATATCGCTTACGCCCACCATTTCTTCTGCTTTATAGCCCAAGATACGCTCTACCGAAGGCGACACATATTTTACAACGCCATCGGCCTCATAGATGGTGATTACCTCCGAGGCATTTTCGAGTAGGATTTGGGTACGCCTCTGTTCGTTTTCTACTTGTTGGATTTGGTATTCCAAGTCTTTGTTTGACTTTTGGAGTTTGTCTTGGGTGATGGTCATCTCAATAGCGTTTTCGTTCAAGATTTTCTGCTGGTCTTGAAGTTCCGCGTTGAGGGTATTGGAGCGTTCGTAGAGGAAGCGCGTTCTTTCGTTGGCTGTAATGTTGAAAATCGTTCGGGCGATAATCTCACTAATCTCTTGGATAAATTTCTGTTCTCTTTGCCCAAAAGTCTCGAATCCGGCCAATTCCAAGACCCCAAAGATGCGCTCATTGGTAATAAGCGGGGTAATGAGCAAGCAGCGGGGTTTGTTTTCGCCCAATAGCCCAGAGGTAATAGAGAGGTAGTCTTCCGGTATTTCGGTGCGCATGATGGCTTGCCTTTCGGCGGCGGCCTGCCCTACCAGTCCTTCTGCAAACTTAAACTTTGCTTGGAGATACTTCTTTTTATTATAGGCATAGCTGGCAGTCATTTCCAGCTCCACGTGTTCTGCTATAATTTGCACTTGCGAGCCTTCCTCGTCTTCTTCGGGATAGCGGGCGATGTAGAAAGCACCCTGTACGGCATTAATTTTACGCACCACAAAGGCCAATACACCTTCACCCAGCTCACTCAGTTCGTTGCTGGCACGCAATATTTTACCTACCTCGGCCACCCCTTCTACAATCCAACTGCGCTCTTCGTCGGCTTTGGCAGCATTGATAATACTGTCGCGCATGGTAAGAAGGGCATTGCCCAGAATATCTTGATCGGAAGCAGGCTTAAACTCCGCCTCAAAGTCTTTTTCTCCGATACGTCTTGCAAAAGAAGCCGTATTATAAAGGTTTTGTACGAGTTCGTTGATACGCTGTGTCATTTCCCCTATTTCGTCTGCTGAGCGAGTTTCTAAGCGCGAAGGCAGCTCCCCTCTTCCCAGCGCACTGATGGTGTTTTTGAGCGAGGCCAAAGGGCGTATCAGGAAGAGCGAAAAGATAAAACCAATGATAAAAGCAAAGACAATGGTTACTACGCCGGCTATCAAAAAATTGTTGAAAAGGATATTGGTAGGCGCATAAATCTCGTCTAAGTCTATCTTTACAACTACGCCCCAGCCTACTTGCGGAATAAAGCGCGACACAGCCAAGGTAGGGATTCCGCGATAATCTTCTGTTTCGGCGATGGCCTGCTCTCCTTTTACGGCCTTCTGGGCAAGGTAGTTGGTATTTACATCGCCGAGCATTCCAGCATCTTTCAGTTGTTTTATTTTTTCATCTTTGTTGGCTGATACGTGTCGAAGAGAGTTCAGGTATTTCAACTTGTTATTTTCTTGCATCTGCAAGAGCAGCACCTCGCCTGTTTCACCCAAGCCGGTTTTGTCACTGGCCAAGGCATCTATCTTCGACATATCTATTTCATACACCAAAATCCCCAAGAAGCTGCGCTCTTCATTGAACTGCCGCACCGGTGCCGATACCAAGAGCGTAGGCTTGTTATTTTGAATAAAAACTTTGCTGAAGTAGATGGAGTCTTTTTTGGCTTGTGCGATAATGTTGTAATCTACCGCCGGCTCTTTGAACCTACTGCCTTTTTGCTGTGGGCCGGGGCGGGCTACATCTACCACATTGCCTGCTTTATCGAGCAGGTAGATATTGTCTAAGTCATATACCGATTCGATGGTGCCGATAGCATTAGAAAACTCCTCGCTCGACTCCATAAACAAGCTCATAATATCTTCGGAGGTTTTGCGCAGGCTGTCTTCTGGTTCGATGCTTTCTGTAAAGTCCTCTTCAAAGCTCAGGCTGTCGTTGAAATCCACAAAGTTGGTTTCAGGCCGAAACTCCTGCTCTGCTTTTTCCAAGCGTGAGCGCACCGCCCTGAGGCGTTGGCCTATTTGGATACTCGACTGTATCTCGCTGAAAAAGGTGGCTACTTTTTGCACCTTGAGGTCGGCGATTACCTCCATCTGTCCGATGTAGCGTTCTTTGATAGTGCGTTTGCTTTGCTCAAAGGCAATAAAGCTTACCGCCGTAACCGATACCAGCACTACCAAAAGTACGATAAGGGTAATCTTCGCACCGATACTTACTTTTCTAAGACTACTCAGCATATCTTTTAGGATATATTTTGAACACTCATGTTGTATTGTGTGGCCTGCATGGCTTCTACCAGCAAGGTCGCTACTTTTTGTACATAGGATTGGTGCGCCTCATTGAACTGCTCGAAGGAGGCTACTTCTATCACACCCAAGCTTTCGCCGAGGGAGTTTCTGACGGGTACAATCAGTAAGCTTCGCGGCGAGGCACTCCCCAAGCCGGAAACGACCGTCATATAGCCCTCTGGAATACGATTAATCAGTACTGCCCGCCCGTCTTTGGCTGCTTGCCCGGCCAAGC
>DAIQNQ010000096.1:6914-11514 GCA_036788275.1 Thermonemataceae bacterium | reverse complement strand
AAAACACCTGACCTAGCGCGAGACCAAAAACAAGAACAATTTTTGAGGCTGCCCAAAAGCTTTTATTTTCGCTTCTCTCCAAAAAAGCCGTATATTCGCTGCGCTGTTGAGGTATTCCCAAGCCTCGCTTTTTATATCAAAATCTTCAGACCATGCGCAAGACCACGCTCCTAAAGCTTGGCTTTTTGCTAAGCCTTTTGTCATTTAGCCAGTGTAAAGAAGGAAAACCCTACCAAGACGTACCCAATATGAGCCAAGACCAGCACTCTTTTGCCAAGCCGCAAGAAGTACAGATGACCCATTTAGACCTTATCCTCAAGGTAAGTTTCGAGAGCCGCCGCTTGGCAGGCATTGCCACCATCCACATAAAGCGCCAAAGTGCTGATTTTCAAGAATTGGTATTGGATACCAAAGCCTTGGAAATAGAAAAAATATTGCTCGACGATGGCAGCCAAGCCCAATACCGCCTCGACGAGGCACAAGAGTTTTTGGGGCAAGCCCTGCGCATCTCACTCAAGCCCGAAACCCAAAAGCTGAGTATCTATTACAAAACCAGCCCCGAGGCCGAAGCCCTCCAGTGGCTCAGCCCCGCCCAAACCGCCGGAAAAGAGCAACCTTTCCTTTTCAGCCAGTCGCAGAGCATTTTGGCGCGCAGCTGGGTGCCTTGCCAAGACAGCCCCGGTATTCGCTTTACCTACAATGCCGAAATTACCGTACCGGAAGGCCTGATGGCACTGATGAGCGCCACTAACCCCACCGAAAAGAACGAAAGTGGGCGTTATAGCTTCGAGATGAAGCAGCCTATCCCTGCCTATCTCTTGGCTTTGGCCGTAGGCGATGTGGTCTTTCAACCCATAGACGAACGCACGGGCGTATATGCAGAGCCGGCCATGCTGGAGGCTTCTGTAAAAGAATTTGAAGATTTGGGTAAAATGGTAAGCGTAGCCGAAAAGCTCTACGGGGCTTACGAATGGGAGCGCTACGACTTGCTGGTACTGCCTCCCAGCTTCCCTTTTGGAGGGATGGAAAACCCACGCCTTACCTTTGCTACACCTACCATCATTGCCGGCGACAAATCGCTCACCAGCTTGGTCGCCCACGAATTGGCGCACTCTTGGTCGGGCAATTTGGTAACCAACCGCACTTGGAACGATTTCTGGCTCAATGAGGGCTTTACTGTATATTTTGAACGCCGTATCATCGAAGCGCTCTACAACAAGGACTTTGCCGACATGGAAGCTGTACTCGGCTATCAAGATTTGCAGGGCACGCTGGAGCGTATGGGCACCAACAACCGCGATACCAAGCTGCAATTAGACCTCTACCGCCGCGACCCCGACGAGGCTGTTACGGATATTGCTTACGAAAAAGGTTTTTTCTTTCTCTGCACCATCGAGCAGGCCATCGGGCGCGAGGCTTTCGACGATTTCGTCAAAAAATATTTCAAAAGCCACGCTTTCCGCGCCATGGACACCCAAAGCTTTATCCAATACTTGGAAAAAGAGCTTATCAAGGGCGACAAGCGCTTAGAGACCAAGATACGCTACAAAGATTGGATTTTTGGTACGGGGCTGCCCGATAATTGCCCGGTGCCGCAATCACGCCTTTTTGCAGAAGTAGATAAGCAACTGGCGCTTTGGAATACCCACAAAAAAACCGATTCGCTCAGTACCGCCGCTTGGAGCAGCCAAGAGTGGCTACATTTTATCCGACACATAGAGCGCCCTGCCAAGATAGAAGACCTCAAAGCTTTGGACAAGGCCTTTCAGCTTACCGCCTCCAACAATGCCGAAGTGCAAGCCGCTTGGTATTTGCAGGCGATTCATAGTCGCTACGAAGCGGCTTATCCGGCCTTAGAGGCTTTTTTGATAAAAGTAGGACGCAGAAAATTCCTCACGCCGCTCTATACCGCCCTGATACAAAGTCCCGAAGGCAAAAAGCAAGCCTTGGCCATCTACGCCAAAGCACGAGAAGGCTACCATGCCGTAGCCATTGGCACTTTAGACAAGCTGCTCGACTGGAAAGCTCCCTAGGCTCATCCCTCGCGTTGGCGCAAGGCCTCAAATACCACGATGGCTGCGGCCACCGATACGTTCATCGAGTCTATCTCCCCACGCATGGGAATGATGATGTTCTGGTCGGAGGCTTGCAGCCATTGCTCTGAAAGGCCGCTGGCTTCTGTGCCCATCACGATGGCGCTGGGGCGGCGGTAGTCGAGCTGTGTGTAGGGTACGGAGGCGCTCAGGGCAGTAGCCAAAATCTGGATTCCTTTTTTTCTTAAAAAAGCAATGCACTCCTCCGAGCTGCAAGCCACCACGGGTTTGGTGAATACACAGCCGATGCTGGCGCGAATGGCATTGGGATTATAGACATCGGTTTGTGGGTCGCATACGATGACTGCATCGGCGTGGGCGGCATCGGCAGTACGCAAAATAGCACCCAAGTTGCCGGGCTTCTCTACACTTTCCAATACAATGAGGAGTGGGTTTTGAGAAAGAGGCAAGGTGGCCAAACTGTAAGTAGTAGGGCGAAGCAGGGCTACCAAGCCGGCGGAGTTTTCGCGGTAGGCAATTTTTTCAAATACATTTTTACTGACGCTATAAATGGCTTCGGGGCGCTGGCGAGTACTTTTGAGCAAGCTTTCTACCTCTTGCTCATTGATGATGTCGGGGCAGAAGTAAAGCTGCTCCACAGGCATAGCACTTTTGAGTGCCAAGGCCATTTCGATACGCCCTTCCACAACCGTCAGGCCTGCTTTTCTACGTTCTGAGGCCTTTTCTTTCAGGCGAACCAGATTTTTGATTTTGGGATTTTGCGGAGAGCTGATGTATTCGTACATGAAAGCATTTTTATTCTTGAAAATTGAGGTCTTTGCCGTAGGTTTCCTCTAAGCGGCTTACCGAAAAGATGGCCAGCGCATAGCACAATAGCCCTACCCAAAGGGCTGCCGAAATCATTCCTATTTGTCCTTCAAGGGCGCTGTATGCCAAGGTGATGAGCACCAAAGAGCCTCTTACAAAATTGGGAACGGTGGTCGTAACCGTAGCCCGCAGGTTGGTACCAAATTGCTCCGAAGCCGAGGTAATAGAAATAACCCAGTAGCCTGCAAAAATGCCCATCACGAAGCAAAACACATAAAATGCCGTGAGCGAAAAAGTAACATAGAGATAGACCCCGCTGCTCAGTCCCGAAAGTACCATAAAAAGATACTGTACACTTTTGCGACTTTTGAGTTTTTGGCTCAGTACCCCGCTCAGCATATCGCCCACCGAAAGCCCCAAGTAGGTAAACATAATGGCGCGCCCCGGCGAAGGCAGTTCCGGCATGCCGAGCATCTGCCCAAACTCCTTGCAAAAGGCGATAAGCAGGCCAATGACATACCATACAGGCACAGTACCCAGAATACAGAAAAAATAGGTACGCAAGCGCCCGGGCTTGGCCAAGAGCAAGCGCAGGTCGCCACGGCGTGCGCCTTCGCTTTTGGATTGATGGAAAAGCCCCGATTCGGCTACTCCCACGCGCAATAGCAGCAGGAGCAAGCCCATACTGCCGCCTACCCAATAAGCCACTCGCCAGTCGAAGCTGTCGCCTATGAGGGAGGCTGCCACTGCGCCCAGCAAGCCTACGGAGGCCACAATGGTAACGCCATAGCCTCGGTTTTCCTTGCTCATCACCTCGTTTACCAAGGTAATGCCTGCACCCAGCTCTCCGGCAAGGCCAATGCCTGCAATAAAGCGCAAGATGGCATATTGGGTGATGTTGCTAACGAAGCCATTGGCAATATTGGCCAAGGAGTAAATCAAGATAGAGCCAAAAAGCACCGACAAGCGCCCTTTTTTATCCCCCAAAATACCCCAAAGCAGGCCGCCTATGAGCAGGCCGAGCATTTGTATATCCAAGAGCAAAATCCCATAGTCTTTGATGGCGGCATCTTCGGTAATGCCGATGCCGCGCAGGCTGGGAATGCGAATGATGATAAAAAGCAGCAGGTCGTAAATATCTACAAAATAACCAAGGGCGGCCACCAATACCGTGAGCCACACCTTGCGTGTGTGCTGGTCGGGCATCGCTTATTTTTGATTCATGAGGCTTTCTATTTCTTCGGCTTCGAGGGGGATATTGGCCATGAGGTCGCGGTTGCCTTTTTTGGTAATCAGAATATCATTTTCCAAACGAATACCCAAACCCTCTTCGCGGATATAAATGCCCGGCTCGCAGGTAAATACCATGCCCGCCTCAAACTTGCGGTATTTGCTGCCCACATCGTGTACGTCTAAGCCAAGGTAATGCGAAGTGCCGTGCATAAAGTATTTTTTGTAGAGCGGGCTTTGCGGGTTTTGTTTTTTTACTTCTGATGCTTTCAGCAGTTTCAGGTCTATCAGTTCTTTGGTCATCACTTCGCCCACAGCCTGGTGGTATTCTTCGATGGTATTGCCTACTTTGAGCATGGCGGTGGCGGCCTTCATTACGCGGAGTACGGCATTATAAACCTCTTTTTGTCTTTTAGAAAACTTCCCGCTTACAGGAATGCAGCGTGTCATGTCGGAGGCATAATTGGCATATTCAGCGCCTACATCCAAGAGAATCACTTCGCCGGCTT
>DAIQNQ010000096.1:0-6814 GCA_036788275.1 Thermonemataceae bacterium | reverse complement strand
GCCAAGCGGCGGTATTGGTGCAAGGGAAAGCGCTGCTGACATTGGCGAATGAAGCGGGCATCGCGGGTTTCGACGATGATTTCGGCGCGCAGGTGCTCATTGCTATTAAGATATACGTACTCGCTTTCGGCCATCAGGCTGAAAAACACCTTGTCGAAGTCTTGCAGCCAATACACCGTTTTGATGCCCGATACCTCGGTGGCTTGGGCTTGGTTGAGTTTTTCGCCCTCCCAAATGGCGATATGTTCGTTGGTTTCGCGGAGGAAGAGGATTTCACGGTGCTTTTTGTCTTGGGCATCGGGGCAGAGGAGCAAGATGGATTCTTCTTGGTCTATGCCCGAAAGATAAAAAAGGTCGCTATTTTGGCGAAAAGGCATGGTGCCATCGGCATTGGTAGGCATAATGTCGTTGGCGTGCAATATGGCCAAAGCACCCGCAGGCAAGGCTTTGGAGAGTCTTTTTCTGTTTTGGGTAAAAAGTTGATTATCAATAGGCAGATATTTCATAAGAGATGCTTTTTTAAAGTGAGGAGGTAAAAATACAAATTTCTCTTAATTTCGGCCTATTGCTTTTCGAGAAAGTGTTTGGAAAGAGTTAGAGGCTTTGGAGAAAATTGATGGCTTTTGCGGATAAATCTATAAATTTGCCCTTGCTAAGGAGCTTTTACAAAAACAAGTGCTGCATAGGCAATCAAGCATTGTCTTTTTTGAGTTATCTATCATATTCAACCCAATCAAAATTTATGGACTTAGTGATTACCTTTGCCAAAAATCTCTCTTTGCTGCTCTTCGTAGCGGTACTTTTGATGGTGTACTACTCGGTACCCGAAGAGATTTCCTTGGTATTTGATGAGATTCAGCAGCCCGTACAGGGCATTTCGCGCGAGCAGCTGTTTTATATAGCGGCGTTTTTTGTGATTGCCTTCAATATGCTGCTGGTGATATTTGTACGCTTGATGAGCAATGTGCCTTGGCAGTATTTCAAGATTCCACACCGTGACTTCTGGATGAAGGACAAGGAGAGCCGCGAGAAGTTCTTTTTCGTACTGCAAAGCTGGGCTTATAGCTTTATTGCAGCGGTCAATGTTTTTTCTTGCTTTGTGCTTTACCGTGTGTACGACATCAATACCAATCTCCAGCGCAGCGACAGCATGTGGGGCACGGTGGCCTTGGGTTTATTGATTTTTATCGGCTGGCTGGCCTTTATTTTTGTACGTTTCGGTATCCGCAAATGGAGCATTTTTGATGGGGAGAGCGTGTTGGAGTGAAAGACGGGCTATGCAAAAGTATTTTGTAAAGCTTGATTCGCATTCATAAAAAAAGAAGTTTCTTTGTAATAAACCAGCTTTTATCTCTTGCTTTAGCAGAAGAAAAGGGCTGGTTTATTAGCTTTTACACCAATTGTTATAGTTGCGTAGAGAAATAGAAATATTTGGAAAAAAGAAAAAAGTTTTATTACTTCACTTTACCAAAAAAAACAAAGGTGGTGTGCAAATTGAGTGCACTACGAAAGAAGAGATAATAGATTGTTAATGTGCATTTTGGCTTACATACGTAATTTTACATACTTTTTTCTAAAAAAAATATATAAAATACTTGACTCGCATATATATATATATATATTGCAGCGTCATAAAGCGCTGTATCTCTGACACCAAGATGCGCATAGGTGACCTTAGAAAACAACAGTACGCTATATAGACAACATGTTTAATTTATCACCAAAAACACAAATTTAAAATGAAAAAGTTTATTTTTCTTTTCTCTGCGATGATTTGTACTTTAATCTTCGCCCAAGAGGCCAAAGCTCAAACAATGGCTTCTGCTGCTCAGTTATTGTCCCCAAGTGGTACAAGTATATTCTATACCGAGTTCTTCCAAATGGAAGGAGAAACGTCAGCTATCTCGCTTTCGGGAGAGCAAGCACTTACTACTATTCAAGAAGAAGTCTATGGAGATGCTGAGGATGAGCTAACAGATGAAGGTATGTTCTGCGTCGTAAGAGATAAAAAAGGTAATAAAGTAGCGAGTTGCTTTATTTGTAATTGTGCGGAGTTAACCAGAGCGTATTGGTCTACCCAATCTTTAGAGTAAATAACTGCTTACTTATAGGCTCGTAATCGAAGCATTACGAGCCTACTTCAATTTTTAAACTCTACAAAACCCATATATTGCATTTTCATAAAGCGCTGTATATCTGACACCAAGAGGCGTATATGTGACCTTAGAAAACAACAGTACGTTGTATAGACAACATGTTCAATTTTACCATTTAAAACACAAATTAAAGATGAAAAAGTTTATTTTTCCTTTCTTTGCGATGCTCTGTGCTTTCATCTTCGCTCAAGAGGCCAAAGCTCAAACAATAACTTCTGCTCAACTACTGTCTCAAAGCAAGGTAAGCGCTTTTTATTTAAAACTCTCTGAAGTGGAAGCAGAGAGCTCAAGCGTTTTGCTTTCAGAAGAACAAGCCCTTACTACTACTCAGGATGTAGCTTCTAAAGTTGAGATTGCTTACACTAATGAGTTAACCGATGAGGGTTTATATTGCGTCGTAATAGATGGAAAAGGTAATAAAGTAGCGAGTTGCTATATTTGTAGTTGTGCAAAGTTAGCTAGGGCATACTTGTCTATTCAAGAATAAATATTTAATTTATTGTATTCGTAACCAATGGGTTATGAATAGATTTTCATTACTTAAACTTTGCAAAACCATGAATATATATATATCTTGTTTCTTATCTGTACTTTTTATATTCATTTCAGAGATATCTCAAGCCCAAAGCTATCAAAAGCAAGTGGAAGGTATTGCTACTTATACACATAGAAGTTACGGGCCGCAAGCGCCTTACGAAACACATTTGCAATTTAAGGGTAAAAAGGCTTGGTATAGTCATTATAAAAAAAAAGAAACTCTCGTCAGCAATGAGGGATATAATTTTCACTATTATAAAGAAAATTCAGATTGGTATTATACAGGTGATTCGTTATATTATTTTGTAGATGATGAAAATTATGTTCCTTACTTTGGGCGTTGGGCTGCTGAGCCTATCACTTGGGAAATTACTGATGAAACCCAAATGATAGCAGGTTATCTTGCTCGCAAAGCTATCACAAAGCCATTGAATGAAGCACACCCTAGTGCTGAAGTTGCTTATAAAAACACTAATATTATAGCTTGGTTTACTACAGATATTCCTCTTAACGTAGGTCCAAAAGGTTACTATGGATTGCCCGGCTTAATTGTTAAATTAGAATATTCAAATATAAAAATTGACGTAACAACACTCAAAAGTGTAGAGTTCAAAGAAGTAGAAGATTGGGCATTGCCCAGCTTGGAAAAGAAAATAGAAGTATCTAAAGACCATGCTTATAACCCATGGAAACTGGGTGAAAAGTGGTTTAAGAAGAAAAAGAAAGAGCTGGGGTTCTGATAAATTCATTAACTAATCAATGAAAAGACTTGCTTTTATTCTTCTACTTTGTACTTTTTCTGGTAGCATGGTTTTAGCTCAGGTACAGCTACAAGGTGAAATAAAGGATATTTTGGATAGTACAAGTGTTCCTTTTGCTACACTTGTACTGTATCCTTATCAATCGTCCAAGATACTGGCTTATACCCAAAGTGATGAAGATGGAAAATATCTCCTCCAAATTCCGAGTACAGAGGTGCGTGTTTTTACGCTTCAGGTCAATCACGTGTCCTATCATACACTTTCTAAGCAGGTTATTCTCAGTGACTCTTCAGTGAGTAAGCTGGCATTGCCACTTTTTGTCAATCCCAAAACTATTACTTTGCAAGATATAATAGTGCAAAGTCCTGTGATTGTCAAAAAAGATACTGTAATTTATGATATTGAACATTTTAGGAAAGCAAATGACCAAACACTTGAAGACGTATTGGTCAATTTACCCGGATTTAAACTACTTGCTAACGGAGATATACAAGTCAATGGTAAAACAGTGCAAAAAGTACTTATCAATGGAGAGGAAGTAACTGACCAAGGAGCTACCCTGATTACACGCTCACTTGGGGCAGGCAACGTAAAAAGTGTAGAAATACGATTTGATGAAAAGAATGATAAGCTCAAGGAAAGTTTACTAGATACTCGTGAATATGTAGTACTAGATATTCAACTTGACCAAGAGCTGAATCAGGCTTGGTTTGGCAAAGTAAGGGCAACACTTGGCTATCAAGATGCCCTACAACCGGGCGGTTATGTCAATATTTTTTCACTCAAAAAGAAGTTCAAAACACACTTCTTTACCGAACAAGATAATTTCGGAGAGCAGACCATTTCTATTACAGATATCAAGAATTTAGGAGAAGAAGCCATCAATAAAATGTTTGAGATTCCTGCAGATTTTACTCAACTGAGTGAAAGACCTGCTTTTCAAGATGAAATCTTTGGATTTAGAAACTATACCTTATCTCAAAAAAGTGTGTTAGGAGTCAGTGCTAAATGGACACTTTCACCCTCTCTTGATATGTATTTTGGCTCCTATAATGCCTTAGACAAAAATCAAAAGGTCAGGGAGTATGAACAAAATTTTGAGATTGTAGAATTTTCCAATCAATTAACAGAACTGGAAGCGTTATCAGATTATTCTTCTAAAAATAAGCTGGAACTTAAGTATGACAAAGGAAAAGTAAAAGCAAAGCTTAATCTGAATGCAATCCTCTTCCGAAATGAACTTGAGCAACAAAACAGCGAGTCACTCCGACTGATTGATTATCGTTATCAAAACATTCAAAAAGTAAGTAATTTTTATGAAAATCTACTGATAGAGTGGAAGGCATCACCAAAATGGGGGTTTCAGTTTAAGGCAGCCCATAACTATCTCTCTACCAATCACGATAGATTATTGATTCATAATGATACTTCTTATACGCTACTAGGTGCTGACCCTATCCGAGAAGATGCTTTATTTACATTTAGGCAACCTATGCGTACAAGGGCACACAATTTCATTAGTGAAGCTACAACTCAGTACCAAAGTTTTTTGGGTGATATAAGACTTGGCTTACGCTATCAGTACCGATATTTACGTACACTCAGGGAAGGTTTTGCAGCTATTCAGGGCGAAGAAGAAAGTACACAAATTATGTTAGAAAACTTTACAAATGACAATATTGCCCTCAATACAAATCAATGGACAGGTTTTTTAACCCATAGAATAGCACTAGGAGATATAAGTTTTGATAATCAGGCACAAGTTTTTCAGGTTCATTATCCTGCTACCATAGAGCAACAATCCCAATCCTATCACTTAGGTTATCGCCTGAGTGCTGCTTATGCACCCAATAGCAGTCAGTATTCAATATCATTTAGCCAAAACCTCTCTTCATTTCCCTTAGAAAAGTTAGTGCCTGCTTTTGAGCTTTTAAGTTTTCAAAGTATTAGGTTACCTGCAAGAGACTTGCTTAGCCCTCTGCCTGAATACAATTTAAGTATAAATATATATCAAAACGTTGCTAGTGTCAATTCAACATTCAGTGCTTTGTTGATATATGGGCAAGTTCAAAATTCGGATAGATTTTTATTTCCTGAGAATAATTTACTTTTCATAGACCAATCACAGCTTCGCTCCGAATACCTTGCTTTGTCTTTTCCAATAGAAACCAAGTTGAGGAAAGCTGCTCTTAAATTTATCTTAGAACCCGAATACTTAACCAATAGAATAGAGAATGCACTTCCTACAAGTGAAAATTATTTTACTCAAACCGACCGCTATTTGTTGGGGCTAAAAATGAATACTGAATTTGATAAAAAAACTTTCAATTTCTTTATTTATCCAAAGTATTCAGCTTTTATATTCAGAAATGAATTGATAACACAAGATAATCGACAAAATATGTTGTCTTTGGATATGACTCTACGAATTTCATTGCTTGAAGAAAAACTCTTTATCTTACCCAAAGGTAGAACAGTACGATTCACAGGCTTTGGAGAAGTAAATACATTTAGCAATTTGAGCCTTAGAATAGAAGCGCCTACAAAGAAATGGTTTTGGTTTATAAGTTTTGAAAATATTTTGAATGATAGGGGTTTTGTACGCCAATCTATTTTTCCAACTTATTTTATCGCCGAGCGCAACAGCGTATTTAGCAGATATTTACAAATGGGGATAGAGTATAGATTTAAGTAGTGAGTTTCTTAGACTTGGCACTTCTACTTCCGAGTATAGGCTTTTGCCCCGATTTGTACTCTTGAAAGCCGAATATAGATTTTGAGAAAAGCTCGATGCTTGCCAATGGCCTGTTTTTTGATAAAGGAGTGGCACAAAGCATAAAAAATAAAAAAAATGCAAAAATATTTGCAAAGTACAAAAACAAGCATTTACTTTGTAGCATCAATTCAGAAATCAATCGCACAAGTTATGTTACATTTACATACATATCGTCTTCAGGAGAACTTCACAGAGCGTCCAAGCTTTGCGAAGCAAGATGATTGCATTAGAGGCTTCCAGCCTTCGGGAAGGTGTGTAAATGATGATTTTTACAGAAAAACTGATTAAATCATTGAAGATACCCAGAAAATCCCGAGGCGGCACCAAGCAGTTTCGGGATTTTTTTATGAACTGTCCCGAAGCGTAGCCCCCGCAAACATTTTTAATACGAAATATTTTAACCTAAAAAAAGTACAATTTTTTGGGGCGGCAAAATCATGCCCACCCCGTACAGTAGAGACAAGACATGTCTTGTCTCCAATAAGAAGATAAGCCTGCGAAAGTAGCCGAGATGGTCAAGGCATTAGACTGAAAATCTAAGGATACAGGTTCGAGTCCTGTCTTTCGCACCAAGCAGTGTCGTA
>DAIQNQ010000095.1:9990-11585 GCA_036788275.1 Thermonemataceae bacterium | reverse complement strand
TTATATTTTAAGACTTGCTCAAGCGTGTTTCGGGAAACATTCTGCCCACAATCTGATAAAAGCGCTTGGTAAGCAATATTGCCGAGACCGTTAGCCCACAGGCCAAGCCAATCCATACGCCGAGTGCTTCTAATTGTAGATAAATACCCAGTATCGCCCCTATGGGAATACCAATGACCCAATAAGCAAAGAAGGTAATGTACATCGGAATACGTACATCGCTTACCCCCCGCAAAATCCCCAAAGCGACAGCCTGAATGCCGTCGGAAACCTGAAAAATACCCGCTACAATCATCAAGCCTACCGCAATGGCAATTACTTTGGGTTCATTGATAAAAGCGGCGACAAAATAATAGGGGAAAGCAATGAAAAGGATGCAGAAAAAGACAATCAGGCTCCCGCCCAAAAGTAATGAAGCAGTACCTGCTTTCAAGATATGCCCTTTGCTGCTCCGCCCAAGGCCTTGTCCCACACGGATAGAACCGGCAGTGCCAATCCCCGAAATCACCATATAGGTTACAGAGGCAATGGCAATCACAATCTGATGCGCGGCCTGCGGAGCCTCCCCAAAATAAGCGCCAATGAGCAGGCCGGAGCTGGCAAAAGCCGCCGACTCAAAAAAGTAGGCAAAAGAAGAAGACATACCCAGGGTCAGGACTGATGTTGCCCTAGGCGCAAAAAGCTGCTTGGGATAAACACTTTGCAGAATCTCACGAAACCTTGGTAGGCGCATTACATAAGCAGCCATACAGAGCATCATCACGATACGAGCGATGAGCGTGCCAATACCTGCTCCTTCTAAGCCTAAAGCCGGAAAGCCCCAGTTGCCAAAAATAAGCAACCAGTTGGCAAAAGTATTGGTAAAAAAGCCAATCCACGTAACACGCATACCAATGGCCGTAGCCGAAAGCCCGTCGGCAAATTGCTTAAAGGCCAAAAAAATGAGCATCGGCACAATCGAAAAATTGACATAAGCCAAATAGGCTTGTGCCTCGGCGCTTACCTGCGGTTCTTGTCTGAAAATCTCAAAATTGGCTGTCAGCACCCACATAATGCCTGTGAGGAGCAGCCCTATTACAATCCCCAAAGCCAAGGCTACTCGCAAGAGCAGGTGGCATTCGGCCAAGTTTTTTTGCTGGAAAGCCGTGGCCACCATCGGCGAAATGACCGTGGCCGCGCCAATGCCCAAAATCGTAATCAAGAAAAACACGTTGTTGCTAGCGCCTGCCGCAGCAGTAGCCGTAGTACCCACACGCCCAATCATCAGGGTATCTATCACTCCCATCAGGATAATGCCCAATTGTCCTACAATAATAGGAACACTTAAAGTAAGATTGGCTTTGATTTCGGGCTTGTAGAGCCGCGCAAGCGAGTGCAACATGATTGACAATTTATGTAAAGAAAGTAGAATGAGAACTTTAATGTTTTGTACTTATACCCGATTTTAGGTGTTTACAGTTATACTGAAAATTATTTGGTCTTAAATTCCCCTCCTTTGCAAGGAGGGGTTAGGGGTGGTTTTATAAACTTTTCTTTATAAAATCACTTTGTTCTGGGTGTATTTTGGGTTTGTACCAAAGCAAATACAAATAGGC
>DAIQNQ010000095.1:0-9890 GCA_036788275.1 Thermonemataceae bacterium | reverse complement strand
CCTCCATGCCGATATACATAGTGGCCATGGCGCGGCCTTTGTACTGCTCGTCGCTTAGGTCTATGGTCCAAGCCACGAGGGTGGGGGAGTTCATCCCCACAGCCATACCAAAGAAGCAAGCACCCAACATCAGCTGCCAGTCTTGTTGGGCAAAGCCAATATAGAGGAGGGCAAAAATCAACATCAAGCTCGACCATTTTAGAATCACCACGCGCCCATAGCGGTCGGAGAGCTTTCCGGCAATAAAACGAATGGCCAAGGAGCTAATGGTATAGAAGGTAAAGAAAATCCCTTTGTTTTCTACGCCCAAGCTCTTGCTGAAATCGGGAATCACCGTCAGAATCGCCCCAAAGCTGAATACCCCCAAAAACATAATGAGCGTAGGGGCAAATACCAAAGGCTCGAAAATCTCGGAGCGCTTGATACGCAGCATCTGCAAGGCAAAGGCTTGGCGCTCAGGCAAGGTCTCTTTGAGGCTGTACAAGATAAGAATCGAAAGAATAGAAAAGAAAGAAGCAGTATAAAACATGGCATCAAGGCTCACATAATGCGCCAAATTGCTGCCCAAAGCCGGGCCAATGGCCGTGCCGATATTGCTGGCCAAGCCCCATATCCCCACGGCCTCACCGCGGCGGCCTGCCGGTACAGTGTCGGCAATAATGGCCGAAATACCCGTAGGTGTGAAGCCCGTAGAAAAGCCATGCACAAAGCGCAGCAAGAAAAAAGCCCATACCGAGCTAAGCAAAGGATAAAAAAGGCTGCAAACAAAGCATACTACTACGCCAAAAACCATTACCGGAATGCGCCCGATAAGGTCGGCCAGCTTGCCGCTAAAAGGCCGCGAAAGCCCCGCCGAAGCCGTAAACAAAGCAATAATCAGCCCCTTGTAGTCGCCACCGCCCAAGCTGCTCAGGTAGTCGGGCAGTTCGGGGATAATCATGTTGAAGCTCATAAAAAACAAGAAAGAGCTGGCACACAAAAGCCCGAATTGGAGGGTGTAGAAAGTGGAAGGCGCTTGGTTGGTATTGGAATACATAGGAAAATAAGTCTGCAAAGATGCACATTTTAATTGAAATACGAGGTCTTTGCGGCAATCTTTTTAAAGACGATGAAAAGCAATATTTCTTGTACAGCGGCGTTGTAAGGGCATCTATGTTCCTATAATTTTTATCTACAAATTTCTATGAAACAAAACTTTTTGATGCTTCTCGCCGCCCTTTGCTTCTTGGGGGCAGGCCAAAGTACAGCACAGCAGAAAAGTGCTGCACAACAAACAAAAATGACGGCACTCTCTGCCGAAGAGCAGGCCGTATGGCAGCCCATCGCCCAGCTTTTTGAGGGAATGCTCCGCTCCGACAGCAGCTTGGTGGCGGCGGCTTTTCATCCGCAAGCGCGCCTGATGACTTGCGCTACCGACTCACAGCAGCAGCCCGTGGTACAAGAGCAGCGCCTTGGCGATTTCCTGAAGGCCATTGCCCAACCCAAAACAGCCCCTTATGAGGAGCGTATTGTGTATCGCGAAATCCGCATAGACGGCAATTTGGCTACGGCTTGGACACACTACGAGTTTTATGTGGGCAGCAATTTCAACCATTGTGGCGTGAATGCCTTTCAGCTTTGCAAAACAGCCAAAGGCTGGCAGATTATCTATGTAACCGATACCCGAAGAAGAGAAAACTGCCCAACAGCCCGATAAATAACAAAAAAGCCTCTTGAAAGTATATCAAGAGGCTTTTTATATTTTGTACCAGGAGTGGGACTTGAACCCACACGAGTTTTAAAGCTCACAGGATTTTAAGTCCTGCGTGTCTACCGATTCCACCATCCCGGCATTCACTAATTCTTTAAATTAGTGTTTTTGAGGTTTTTATTACCGAAAGGGCAATAAAAAAGAGCAGAAAACGGGGCTCGAACCCGCGACCTCAACCTTGGCAAGGTTGCGCTCTACCAACTGAGCTACTTCTGCTTTTGCTTCACCACCTTGGCGAATTGTGAGTACAAAGGTAAGGGGCTTTTTTTATTCTGCAAACTTTTTCTTTAAAAAATTTTCATTTTTTTCTCCCTTTAGAGCAAAATTACTGATATTCAGGCTGATTTTTATAAATTATTTTTTGGGAAATGGATACTCGTCAAACATGGCCTGAATGATTTTCTCCATATTGCTCATATAATTCTTGCGACTGCGCTTGAGGCGGTCGAAAGCCCAACCTTGCCAGAGCAGGTTGTTGTTGCGGGCATCTACAATATCAATCACGAGGTTCACCTCTTCGTAGTTGTTCTCGAAGGTGGTCATAGGCTGCTGGTTCCACATCCCGGGGTTGTTCCAAGTATTCCAGCGGTTCCAGCCCCAAGCATTGTTGTTGAAGTTCTGCACAAATTCTTGCCTTCCCTCAATGCTGTTGCGAAACTTGACATAAAGCTCCGGTTGGCGGCCATCCTCAGCAGGCACATAGCCTTTTTGGCGCATTTGTGCTTCTATCAGGTTTATAATGCGTTTTTTGTTGAGTTCGCTGTCCACCACGGGGTCGCCGCTGCCCTTAAATTTGTAATAATCTATCACCTGAAAGGTTTGGTATTGGTCGAACTTGGCGGCTGCGTCGCGGTCGGTGCTGAAAGTGTAGCTCTTACCACAGCTGGCCGCAACAACAAGCAGAGCCAAGAGTATAAAGTTGGTTTTTAGAGCGTTAGGGTGCATATTAATCGGATATTTTTGTGAAAATAATACAAATTTACCATTCTTTCTTGCATGTTGAACATCCTTCGACGAGATTTGGTTGAAAACCCGAAACAAGATTCATCAAAAAGTAGCATTATGACGTATCAGCATGTGAATTGCCCTTGGGTGAGCGATTCGGATTTGGACTTGCTGCTGGCCGATGGCTGGCGGCATTTTGGCAATTATTTTTTTAGAGATACCGAGTCTTGGTACGAGCAGCGCTTGGTGCATATTATTCCTTTGCGGATTCGTCTGGCCGATTTTCGACCGAGCAAAAGCCAAGAAAAAATCATCAGAAAGAACCAAGAGGTGCGGGTAGTGGTACAGCCCGCAGAGATAACAGATGAAAAAGAAGCACTTTTTGAGCGACATAAAGTGCGTTTTAAAGACAATGTACCTGCATCGCTCTATAACTTCCTTTCAGAAAATCCGGCAGAAGCCCCCACGCGCGTCAAAGAAATATGCTTGTATGAAAGGGAGCAACTCTTTGCCGTAAGCTTTTTTGATGTGGGTGAGAGGGCCTTGTCGAGTATCTATGCCATGTTCGACCCTGCTTACAGTGCCCTGAGTCCGGGCATTTTTACGCTGCTACAAGAGATAGAATATGGCTTGCAGCAGCAAAAGCAATATCTGTACTTGGGCTATGCCTACGATACCAGTTCTTTTTATAATTATAAAAAAGGCTTTATGGCTACTGAATACTACGATTGGCAAGGGCAATGGCTACCTTTTGTGTCTTAGTAGCCATTCTTACAGATGTAACTTTGCTTTGCTAAAAATTTTGGAAACATTTCTTCAAGCTTCGCTCCAAAGCACCTGACAAGGTGCTTTTTGTTTTGTCTGTAAATATTGGTTTAGATAAAAATATACCAAACATCTTGTAAGTTTTTTAAAAAATAGTATTGATAATATTTGGAGTAATGGAAAACTTGCCTACATTTGTTCCGCTTAATATTAACCAATTTATAAACCGAGTGTATATGAAACAATTTTTTACTCTATTGCTTTTGATAGGCTTGAGTACAAGTCTGTTTGCACAAGACAGAACCTGCGCCTCGCACGACCATTTCGAGGAAATGAAAAATACCAATCCGGCTTTTGCCGCTCGCCATGCTGAAATCGAGGAACATACCAATCGCCTCATCGAGGAGCAAGCCAAAGGTGGCAACAGCGCTGAGCGTGTATCGGGTGTAATTACCATTCCCGTAGTCGTACACGTACTCTATCGTACTGCCCAAGAAAATATCAGCAATGCACAAATCCAGTCGCAAATTGCGGTACTGAACGAAGACTTCCGTAGGCTCAATGCCGACCGTACCAAAGTACCTTCGCTTTTTTCTCCTTTGGTGGCTGACATCGAAATCCAATTTGTATTGGCCACCACTGCCCCCAATGGTAGCGCTACTACGGGTATCACACGTAAATCTACCACCAGAACTACTTGGGGTACAAACAACGCCATGAAGTTTAGCTCACAAGGCGGTACCAATGCTTGGGACACCAGCCGATACCTCAATATTTGGGTATGTAATATCGGTGGTGGTATCTTGGGTTATGCGCAGTTTCCGGGCGGTGCAGCAGCTACCGATGGCGTAGTGGTAGGACCTAACTACTTTGGTAGCTCTAGCAAAGGTACAGGATTCTTCCTTTCTGCTCCCTTCGACAAAGGCCGTACAACCACCCACGAAGTAGGCCACTGGCTCAACCTGCGCCACATCT
This sequence comes from Thermonemataceae bacterium, assembly GCA_036788275.1. Classification (GTDB taxonomy): domain Bacteria; phylum Bacteroidota; class Bacteroidia; order Cytophagales; family Thermonemataceae; genus DAIQNQ01. The sequence goes on along the minus strand of DAIQNQ010000095.1, from coordinate 5,455 downwards.
GGGGCGATGCCAATTGCGGTAACGACTTCGTGGCAGATACCCCTACCCAACAGACCTCTAACGGCGGCTGTCCTGCCTTCCCCAAACCCAGCTGCGGCAATACCAGCGATATGTGGATGAACTATATGGACTATACCAACGACGTTTGTATGTATATGTTCAGCACTGGACAAAAAGACCGTATGCGTGCGCTCTTCGCTGCTGGTGGTGCCAGAGCAAGCTTTGCCGGAGGTACTACACCTACGCCCACACCTACACCGACTTATTGTGCTTCAAGAGGTAGCAACAATAATTTTGAGTGGATTGACTTGGTACGCTTGGGAAATATCAACAGAACTTCCGCCCGCGAAGCCAATGGCTACACCAATACTGGCCTGAGCACTACGCTCCGCAAAGGTACTTCCTACACCATCACTTATAGCGCAGCCTTTAGCTCTACGGCTTATACCGAATATTGGAAAGTATATATTGATTGGAACGGTGATGGCGACTTCTTGGATGCCGGAGAAACCGTGGTAAACCGTACTTCTTCGAGCAGTGCCAACCTGAGTAGCTCCTTTACAGTACCTACCGGAGCGGTTACGGGTACAGTCAGAATGCGCGTTTCGATGAGTGACTCCAACCAAGGCTCTTGCAGTACTTTCAACTACGGCGAGGTAGAAGACTTCAATATCAGCATCATTGCGGCCAGAGAAGGCGGCGAGGAGATTGCCAATACGCTCAATACCCTCGAAAAACTGAATGTAGAGCTTTATCCGAACCCTGCCGGAAGCTTCACAACGCTGAAGGTGAGAACGCAAGCCGAAAGCGCCACCGTACAAATGTACGATATGCGTGGTAGCTTGGTATATAGCACCGAGCTGAAAGGCCAAGGAGAACACGCTCACGAAATCAACCTGAGTGGTTTCAAAGCGGGTATGTACTTTATCAATGTACTTTCGGGAGAAGGTATCGCCGAGAAGAAAAAATTGGTGATTACTCAGTAAAATTCCTGATACAATAGTTTAGCACAAAGGCCAATCCGACAATCGGATTGGCCTTTGTGATTTTTCAGAGGACTTTTTTAAATTTTATAGCAAAATTTCTTCTTAAAAACTATTTTAGCACCCTTTTGCAAACTTTCATCAAAAAATAGGAGTTTTGCTAAAAGGCTATCCTATCATTCAACCATGAGCTATCAGCAATTTTTACAAAGGCTTGAAGAACGCCTTCGAGAACCTTTGCCCGGCAAGGAGGCGCAGTGGAAAATGGCTGCCTCTGCCCGCCAGTGGAATCCTTCTCAGTACAAGCCCAACGGCCAGACCAAAGAGGGGGGCGTAATGATTCTCCTCTATCCGCACCAAGAGGAGCTTTTTTTGCCGCTTATCTTGCGTCCCAAAAGCGAAAAAGGTGTACACAGCGGCCAAGTGGCTTTCCCCGGTGGGCGGCGTGAGCAGAGCGACACCGACATTGCCTTTACGGCCTTGCGCGAATGTGAGGAAGAAATAGGCGTGGCGCATCAGCAAGTACAGCTTATTGGGCAGCTAAGTCCTCTTTTTGTCTTTGCCAGCAATTTTATGGTGTATCCCAGCATCGGTTTTTTACCCGAAAAGCCTGTTTTTAAGCCCAATGCCAGCGAAGTAGCACAGGTTTTTGAGGTGCCTCTAAGCCACCTCCTCAATCCTGATACCCAAAAGCTCACCAATATTTATATCAATGAAAACCTCACTTTAGAAGCGCCCTACTTCGATGTAGAAGGGCAGGTGGTATGGGGCGCTACGGCCATGATGCTCAGCGAGCTGCGCGAGGTGCTGGAGGAAATCAAGATAATAGTATGAGTGCTTATGAAGATTTTTATCGGCGCTGGCAGGCTTCGCAGCAGCTGCCCGAATCTTTGCCCTGCTTCCATCAAGATTGGGAAGAATATCCGCCTCCTTACCTCATTCTGCTGATACAAGCCGGACACGCCGCCTTGGGCTATGTGCAAGAAGGCGAGTTGGTGCTGCACAAGGTCATTACCCGCTATATGGTGCGTGGCAATGGCCGTGCGCAAATCGGCTACCTCAAAACCCGTGGTAAATCGAAGGCAGGTTCGCGTGTGCGCCTCTCGCAAAGCCTCGATTTTATAGAAGCTATCAACGAAAAAATAGAGGAATGGGCTGTTTTGGACGATTGTGAGTTTATCTTTCACAGTGCCTCCATACAGCTTTGGCAAATGCTTTTCAGCTCCAAAGTGCCCTGCCCCTTCGACAAAAAAGACCCACGCCTGCGCTCCATCGCTTTAGACGTACAAGTGCCCAATCTGGAAGAACTGCATCGCGTACAAGCCTTTTTACAAGGGGAGAATGTGTGAATGAATCACGCATTCTCTTAATAAATCAATTATAGAGATGAAAATTAGCATTATTGGCTGCGGTTGGCTGGGCTTTCCCTTGGCCTTGCACCTGTTGCAAAAAGGATATACTGTAAAAGGCAGCAGCACGCAAGCTGCCAAAATCCCTGTTTTGGAGGCTGCTGGTATCGAAGCGCATCTTTTGCAGCTCCAGCCCGCTCCCGAGGGTAATCTGTCGGCACTTTTGGAGGCCGATGCCTTGATTTGCAATATACCGCCCCAAAGCCAGCAAAAGGGGATGGAATTTCACCCTGCCCAAATAGCGTATTTGACGGCAGCCGTAGCCAAAAGTCCCGTGAAGCAAGTGATTTACGTGAGCTCTACCTCGGTGTACCGCGATAGTGGCAGCCTTGTAGTAGAAAGCGATGCCCACAAAATGCAGAATGCCCATCCGGCGCTCATCGCCGCCGAGGAGCATTGGCTGGCCTTGCCACAAGTGCGCAGCACGGTATTGCGCTGTGGCGGATTGATGGGCAAGGAGCGTATTGCGGGAAAGTACTTTGCAGGCAAGCAGGTGAGCAATGCAGATGTGCCCGTAAATTTGGTACATCAAGCCGATGTGATTCGTATTGTCGAAATGCTTTTGGAAAGGCAGGAGGGAGGGGAAGTTTACAATGTGGTGGCACCGGAGCACCCCAGCCGCCGCGCGCTCTACACAGCCAATGCCGAGCAGTTTGGCTTTGCTCCGCCGATTTTTGAAGTACCAAGCGAGGCCGCCGCCGCTTTTAAGGTGGTAAGTAGCGAAAAGCTCCAAAAAGCCCTTGGCTATGATTTTTTGTATCCCAATCCTTTGTATTTTTGGGATTGATGGATTTTTTATAACAAAGCAGGCCGCAGATGTGTTGAAGCTTCTATGCAATACTTTTTGAGTGAGATTTATTGAAATAATACGATATGAACGAAAAACCTCAGGAAAATCAAGACTTTGTCAATCCTATTGATGCCGATAAAGTTACCGAAACGCCCTCTACGCTCACTTATGCGCACCATCGCGGCAGTGTGGCCATCAAGCCCGAAGACCGCGGCAAAATCAAGAGCAAGGCGCTCTCTTCGATGTACCAGCAAACCGACCTCCAGCTAACGCAAATTTATAAGCAAATGGAGCTTTTGGTGGAGCAAACCAGAAAGCTGCAAGCCCGCAAGGAAATCTCGGAGCGTATATATCATGCCGAAATGGGCTTTGAGCCTTTGGTGGGGATGACGTATTACCTCTATCTGCGCAAAAATGGCAAATACTTGCTTTCTATCATCGCAGCCGAAGAGTGGGGCGGCAAACTTCCTTTTGAAAAACACGTAGCTACGGTGCGCCTCTTGGCCGACCATACTTGGGATATTATTGCAGGGGGCTTGGAAGAGGAGGGAGAATAAGCAGCGATACTTTTTTTCAATAAAACACCTTCAGGATAAGGCATCTTGAAGGTGTTTTGTTTTAATTATCTGTACGCATTGCACCTGTGCCCTCTGCAAGCGAAAAATATGCTTTCATTCTTGAAAAAAATATTTTTATGAGTATCTTTAGCTTAAATTACGTGCAGCTTTTCACCTATCTTATTCCAAAATATGGCCAACAAACTACACGAGCTGCTTGCCGTAGAGCAAGACCGCCGCAACAAAGCCAACGAAGCCGTGGGCGAAGCCAAGAAAATATTTACCAAAAATGACCCTTACTTCGATGGCATGGTCAAGAAGTATGTGTCTATGGAAGAAGATGCCGAGCTGATTCCCGACGAGACCAAGGAGATGGTCAAAACCGTAAAACAACAACTCGAAGAAACACAGCAGAGCATTATCACCGCCCTCGATGCCACCATCTCCAAAGAAGAAACCAATGCCGCTAATGTGGCCAAGGCCGAACTCGAAGTAGATGGCGTGGTATTTGGCACTTTTTCGGCAACTACCTTGCTGGCCTTGGAGTCGCAGCTCAACAAAATCTTGGAGCTTTATAAAAGCATTCCCCTCTTGGATACTACCCGCAGGTGGCATTTTGATACCCAACAAGGCTTTTATAAAACCGACGAGGAAGTCAAGTTTCGCAGCATCAAGCGCCCCAAGGTAATTGTAAAATACGAGGCCACCGAAAAGCATCCGGCACAAACCGAGCTGGTAAACTTGGATTTTCAGGTGGGAAAATATGAAACTACCTACTACTCCGGCAAGCTGACTCCTATGCAAAAAAGCGAGATGGTGAAGCGTATTGAGCGCCTTTTGGAAGCTACCAAAGTAGCCCGCGCCAAGGCCAACAACGTAGAAGTAGTAAAGGTGAATGTGGGCAAGCAATTGTTCGACTTCATCCACAAGGACTTGCTGTAAGCCCCGTGGCTTGCAGCTTGAAGAGCAGAGCTAGTCTTAACCTTAGTCTGAGCCTAAAAAAGCACTTGGTCGCTACTTTTCTTTCCGAAGAGTGTGTGGCGAGTGTGTCAGCCATAGTCTATCGCTCTGTAGTTTTAGTTTTACAATCTTACCAACAGAACGTACACACTGTTTGCCTTAGGTCGGTGGTTCGAATCCATCCGCCTCTACCATTTCCAAGACATATAGGGGCGTAGCTCAGTGGCAGAGCAAGAGGTAGCTGAAGTTAGTAAGTGGGTGCGATTTTGTCGGGATAGATTTTTGACAGATTCGTGGTCAAACTGGTAAAGACACCGGACTCAGGATCTGGGGACTGCGGGTTCGATTCCCGTCGAATCTTCGGCGGCTGCATAGGTTAGGCAGCCGCCATTTTTTATGTAAAAATTGTAGAAGAATACTACACAATCAAGCCTTTTTCCATACCAATTTTGATATTTTCGAGCATCACTTGCGTCATCTTGTCTAAGTCGAAGGCAGGTTGCCAGCCCCAATCTTGTCGGGCGGCGCTATCGTCAATGCTATCAGGCCAAGAGTCAGCAATGGCTTGGCGGAAGTCAGGCTTGTAGGAGATTTCAAAATGAGGGATATGCTTTTGGATGACCGCTGCAATCTCCCTGGGCGAGAAGCTCATGCCGCTCAGATTGTAGCTGGTGCGCACTTTTACTTTGTCGGCATCGGCATGCATCAGTTGGAGCGTGGCCTGAATGGCATCGTCCATATACATCATCGGCAAGT
>DAIQNQ010000094.1:0-11631 GCA_036788275.1 Thermonemataceae bacterium | reverse complement strand
ATACCGAAAGATAGCAGGAAATCTTGGAAAAATTATCGCAATTTACTTCAAATTGAAAAGTGTATCTTGTGGTGCTGGGGCTTATGAGGACGTAGAGCAACTGGCAGGTTTACCAACCTTTGCCAAGAGATATTTGTAATTTTGAATAAAAACAGATGCCACCGATACTGTCGGTGGCATCTGGCATCGCAAACTCATGTCATACACTTGTTATCTTAATCTGTTGATTCTTAACATTACTTAAAACTGTTCTTCTTCGGTGGAGCCTTTGAGTGCTACGGTAGAGGCCACTCCTCCGGTGATAATGTTCTGCACTTGGTCGAAATAGCCTACACCTACAAAAGCTTGGTGTTTTACCGCCTTAAAGCCTTTGGCTTGCAGGGCAAACTCACGCTCTTGCAGCTCGGAGTAGCCCGCCATACCGCGCTCTTTATAGGCCAAGGCCAGCTCAAACATACTGGTATTGAGGGCGTGGAAGCCTGCCAAAGTGATAAATTGGAACTTGTAACCCAAGTCGGCCAGCTCTTCGCGGAAGCGGAGCATCTGCTCTTTGCTGAGCTTCGATGCCCAGTTGAAAGAAGGCGAGCAGTTGTAGGCGAGCAGTTTGCCCGGATATTTGGCGTGGATAGCTTTGGCAAAAGCCTTGGCCTCTTCGATGTCGGGATGAGAAGTTTCCATCCAAATCAGGTCGGCATAAGGCGCATAAGACAGCCCACGGCTAATGGCCTGCTCGATACCACATTTTACATAGTAGAAACCTTCGGCAGTACGCTCTCCGGTGATAAACTCTTGGTCGCGGGGGTCCACATCGCTGGTAATGAGGTTGGCGGCATCGGCATCGGTACGTGCTACAATCAAAGTGGGCACGCCCATTACATCGGTAGCCAAGCGGGCTGCTACCAGCTTCTGAATCGCCTCTTGGGTTGGTACAAGCACCTTGCCGCCCAAGTGGCCGCATTTTTTGGCAGAGGAAAGTTGGTCTTCAAAGTGTACTCCTGAAGCACCCGCCTCTATCATCATTTTCATCAGTTCAAAGGCATTGAGGTTGCCACCAAAGCCAGCCTCTGCATCGGCTACGATGGGCAGCAAATAGTCGGTATCGCCTTCACCGGTCATCGTCTGAATTTGGTCGGCACGCAGCAGGGCATTGTTGATGCGCTTCACCACCATCGGTACGCTGTTGGCCGGATAAAGGCTTTGGTCGGGATACATCTCGCCCGCCAAGTTGGCATCGGCAGCTACCTGCCAGCCACTCAAATAAATGGCTTTGAGGCCTGCTTGCGCTTCTTGAATGGCCTGATTGCCTGTGAGCGCTCCCAAACCTGCCACATAATGCTCGGAGTGGAGCAAGCGCCAGAGTTTTTCGGCACCTTGGCGGGCAAGGCTATGGTCTATTTTGATAGAACCACTAAGGCGGAGCACTTCTTCTGCGGTGTAAGGGCGCTCTATGCCTTTCCAACGGGGATTGGTGTTCCAGTCTTTCACGATTTGGTTGATGCGGTCTTGGAGGTTATGTGCCATAAAAGGAATATTTTGAGGTAGAAAAAACAAATGATGTAGCAAATATAGTATAGCGAAAGATACAAGTCAAGCGAAAATTCGCTAAAAATAGAAATTCGCTAAAAGTTCTTTTTTTAGTGAAAAATATTACCGGAATATTACCAAAAGCACCTCTAAATGTGTATCATTGCGGCGTATTTCAGAATCATTCAACAAAACTTATTCGATATGTCTTCTATTGCTTCTCAGTTGTATGCCCTGCGCGGGGGCTTGCTTTTTAGTGTGCTTACTTTGGTCTTTGGTTTTGGTATGGGCGTGGCCTTTGGCGTGGGCGAAGATGCGATGAAGGCCACGCTCAAGGAGCGCGCTTTGGCCGTATTGCAAGAGCGCTACGAGGGCAATACGGAAAAAGCTGAGGCCGTAGCCACCAAAGCTTGGAACTACTACAAGCGCGCCCACTTGCATGCCAATGGCTTGGGCACTACGGCTTTGGCCTTGATATTCGTATTGGCCTTTACCTCGGCGGGGCTGCGCTGGAGGCAAGCTGCCGCTTGGGCAAGTGGCATCGGTGGGCTGGGCTACTCGGTATTTTGGCTCTGGGCGGGCTACTTGGCTCCGGCCTTAGGCAGTACGGGTGCTGCCAAAGAGGCGCTCAATTGGCTGGCGATGCCTTCGGTGATGGCCTGCACTGCGGGTTTGCTCTATACACTCTGGGCGCTGCTTTCGTGGAAAAAGCCTGCAGCATAGCACAAAAGTTTTTACGGGTTTGATGTAAAAAATGTATTTTAGAAAAGCGAAAAGCGCCGAGGCCAGCCCCTCGGCGCTTTTTTATTTAAACAAAGAAAAAATTGTACTCAAGAAAGTTTTTTGTGGGTTAAAGCTAAAGAAAGCTCGGATAAGTACAATTTATAATAAGGGTTTAAACTTGCTTTAATCTAATTTACAGTGTGTTTTTGAAAAAAAATAGACTAAAAATATTGTAAATATACAATTCTGCTTATACCTTTGTAAGGTCATTATTCAACTCAAACCGTTACCCGTATGCAAGATTTGTTTAAAAAGTTTATCTACACCAGTGTAGGGCTGGTTTCTATCACCGCCGAAACCCTTAAAAGCACTGTGGACAAGCTCGTAGAAGACAGCAAGCTCTCTTCTGACGAAGGCAAAAAACTCGTAGAAGAGTTTGTAAAAAACACCGAAACTAAAAAAGAGGAGTTTGAGTCGCAACTCAAAACCCTCGTAGAGAAGGTGGTATCCAACTTCAAGTTCGTAACCGAAGGCGACCTCCAAGAGGTAATGAAGCGCATCGAGCAGCTTGAAGTGAAAGAAGAAAAAGAAGAGCCCAAAGCCGCCAAAAAAACGACCAAGGCATAAGCAAGCCTTATGAGGCAGAGAAAGTCAGGCCACCCGTCTGACTTTTTCTTTTTAGGCTCATATTTTATTGCTAATTTCGCTCAATTACACCAAGCCCGCTTCTCTGCCGAAAGATATGTTTTTCAACAAAACAGTCAAAAATATCAACCGTATCCGCCAAATGATTAACATTTTGGCCAAATACGGCTTTGAAGACGTGGTCATCACCACGCCCTTGCGCAAGCTCATCTCCAGTCAAAGCCAAGCCGACTGGCTGCGGCGTGACAAGCCCGTGTTTGAGTACAGCCGCTGGGAGCGTATCCGTATGGTGATAGAGGAGTTGGGGCCTACCTATATCAAATTTGCCCAGCTGCTCAGCAATCGCCCCGACTTGCTGCCGGAGCCGCTGATTCTGGAATTTGAAAAGCTGCAAAACAATGTACCGCCTTTCGATACGGCCTTGGCCAAAGAGATTTTCAGCAAAGAGCTCAACAAGCCCGTCGAAGAGGTATTCAGCTATTTCGATGAGCTGCCCATCGGCTCGGCCTCTATCGGGCAGGTGCATCGCGCCCGCTTGTACAGCGGCGAAGATGTGGTAGTGAAAATTCAACGCCCCGGTGCACAAGCCAAGGTAGAAATAGACCTCGGACTGATTTACGAGTTTGTGCGTCTTACCGAAAACTTTTTCAAAAACTTGGGCATTCTCAATCCCTTGGATGTAGTAAAAGCCTTTGAGGAAAGTATGCGCTTGGAGCTGGACTATACCTACGAACTCCGGCACATGGAGCAGTTTCGCAAGATTTATCATAATAAAAGCACCTTTCAGATACCCAAGCCCTACAAAGAGCTTTCGAGCATGCGCATCCTCACCACTGAGTTTATCAGCGGATGCAAAATTACCGATGTAAACCAAATGAAAGCTTGGGGGCTACAGCCCGAAGCCATGGTAGAGAAGGGCTTGAATATCTATCTGTCGCAAATCTTTGAAAATGGCTTTTTTCATGCCGACCCCCATCCGGGCAATATCCTCGTAAAGCCCAATGGGACGATTGTGCTTTTGGACTTTGGCATGGTGGGCAAGATGACCAAGCAAGAGAAGTTTGCCTTTTCGGGCGTATTCATCAGCTTGGCGCAGCGCGATGCCCGTGGCATGGCTGCCAGCCTCCGCAGGCTCGCGATTGATGATGGTATGGAGGACTTCCAAGGCTTAGAAGCCGATTTAGACCGCCTCATAGACGACCTCGTGGTGCTGGATACCGGCGATTCGGGCATGAAAGAGCTTACCGAGCAGCTTCAGCGCATTATCTATAAATACAGCCTCAAAGTGCCCGGCTCAGTATTCCTGATTTTGCGGGCTTTGGCCATTTTGGAGGGCATCGGCAAAGCGCTCCACCCTGATTTCGATACTTTTGAGGTGGTGAAGCCCTACGGAATGAAGCAGCTTGCCGAGCAGTTTTCTTTAGAAAACATCAGCTCCGAGCTTTCTACCACACTTTCGCAGATAGGCTCGCTCATCTACAAGTTTCCCGGCGAGGCCAAAATGATTATGACCAAGCTCCGCAAGGGTGAGTTGAACTTTCATGTGGAGTTTAATGGTTTGGACAGGGTACTTGAGGAGATAGATTCGGTGGCCAACCGACTGTCTATCACGCTCATTATTTGTGCGCTCATTATTTTTTCGGGCATTAGCCTTACGGTGGATTTCTCTAAGCAGATTCCCACTTTTTTGGGTATTTCTTATGTGAGCTTTTCGGGCTTGGTCATTACCTTGGTTTTGGTAATAGTGCTCTTGGTGCTCACCATCCGTAAAAGACAAAAACCTTGATAGCTTTTATTTTATGTTAGAAAAAGCAGAAGAACTTGAATTTGAATTTCGCTGGGGACAAGTCCTTAGCAAGCTGAAAAATATCGTAGGCAAGCGCCCCGAAAACTTAGATGCCGTACTTTTCTTGATTGGTATGCAAGAGCTGGGCAAAGGGCCTCGACACTTTACCAAAGAAGAAAAACAAGACCTGATGCACATTGCCGTATGCCGTGTGATGAGCAAAGGCGGCTTTTATGAGCTGGAAGGTTTAGACCAAGAAGGCTGGCCACATTGGCGCGCTGCCAAGCCCTTGCCACAGCTCTCACTCAAAGAGCAAGAACGCCTATTGAAAATGTATGTGATGGACTATTTTGAAGATGAGCAAGTTTTGTAGAGTTTTCTGTAAGTTGTAAATTTAGAAAAGCTGCGTTTTCGCGTAGCACACTTCCTACGGATACCAAAGTGGAGCATTTTTTGATAAAACACAGAATAGTACAAAAAAATAATAAACAATTTATATTTTGAATAAGTAAGCTTTTGTAAAATATAAAATTGAAAAAGATTTATATTGGCAAAATTTTATTTTACAAAACTCTTTATTAAATTGCTTGGGTCTCATGTATTTTAAGAAGAATATCTTTCTAAAATACCATTATCTTCCCCTGCAATGATACACACTTCCGAACACGCCGCTTGCGGTGTAGGACTGATAGCCAGCCGACAGCAGCAAGCCAGCCACGCCCTCCTCCAACACAGCCTACGCGCCTTGGCCAGCCAAGAGCACCGAGGCGGCAGCCATATAGACCAAAAAAGTAGCGATGGCTGCGGCCTGATGACCGACATCCCCTTTGAGCTGCTGGGCTATGCTCCGGGCAGCATCGCTTTGGCCATGATTTTTGCACCACCACAAGCAGCTATGCGGCGTGCCTGCCTCAGGCTGATGGAGGAGGTTTTTGCCTTTCATGATATGCCTGTGCTGTCTTGGCGCAAAGTACCAACTTGTACCGAAGTGCTTGGCAAGGAGGCGCTCCAAAGCCTGCCCTTTGTGGTACAGGCCATTATCGCACGTCCCGACTACTGCCGTACCGAGGCTTCTTTTGAAAAGCAGCTCTATACCGCCCGCCAGAACTTCCGGCACAAAAGCCAACAGAAAGGCCTCAGCACCCTTTTCTTTTGCTCGCTCTCACCGAGTACCATTGTATATAAAGCCCTTTGTTTGGCTGCTGATTTGCCGCTTTTCTACCAAGATTTGCAAAATCCGGCTTATAAGACACGCTTTGGGCTTTTTCATCGTCGCTTCAGCACCAATACCAACAGCACTTGGGACAAAGCCCAGCCCTTTCGCCTCATCGCTCACAATGGCGAGTTCAATACCATTAGTGGCAATCGCTCTTGGGCAATTTCCCGCGAAAAAGCCTCCGGCTTGCCCAAAGGCTCGCTGCTCAGTAGCGAAGCCCTCAGCGACTCCGGCAGCCTCAACGAAATGATGGAAGCGATGCACTTCCGCAGCAGTATTCCCTATACCGACGAGATTCTAGCTTTGCTCATGCCGCCTGCGTACAAGGAAAGCTCTTTTTATCGTTTTTGGGGCAGGGCTTTGGAGGCTTGGGACGGCCCTGCCTTGGTGCTCTATGCCGATGGCCACCATCTGGGGGCGCGTCTCGACCGCAATGGCTTTCGCCCTTGTCGCTGGGCACTTACCGAAATGCTCTTTTGCTTGGCCTCGGAGGCAGGCTCTTTTCAGCTGGAAGAGGGCAGTATTTTGGCCAAGGGTACTTTGCAGGCTGGTACGGGGCTGCGCTTCAATATGCTCTCGGGCAAGCTGCATCTCCAAGACCCGAGCCAATCGCGTGAGAATGCCGATATGCAGTTTCAGGCGCGTCTTTTCCCGCTACACTACCTCAATGCTACCCAAGAGCAAGCCCATCATCTGGCTCAGAAGCACCTTTTTCAATTACATGAAGAGGAACTTAGCAAAATTTTGCTTCCGATGATTCAGCAAGGCAAAGAAGCTATTGGCTCTATGGGCGATACAGCCCGCTTGGCGGTGCTCTCTTCAGAGCCGCACAGTTTGTTTGATTATTTTTATCATCACTTTGCGCAAGTAAGCAATCCGCCACTCGACTATCTGCGCGAAAAATCTGTAACCGACCTCAGTGTGTATTTGGGAAGGCGGCCTAATATTTTTGCCAAAAAAGAACTGATTCCCCCACCACCTGCCTTGGCCTTGGCCAGCCCGCTACTCAGCCTCGGACAAATGGAGTACCTCCGAGAGCTGGCCGGCTTGCAGAAAGAGGAAAGTCAAGTATTGGCAAGAGAATATGCCATTGTGTTTGAGAAAAAAGACCATCCTGAGGCTTTGGAGGATAGCTTCCGCAGTGCTTTGGAGGCACTCTGCAAGTGTATCGAAAAAGATGTGGCAGCAGGCGTTTCGATTGTGATTTTGAGCGATAGCCAAGCCAACTACAGTGATAAGATACCGATGCCTTGCCTGCTGGCGATGCGGGCGGTGATTCGCCACCTGCGCGAGGCAGGCTTGCGCCTGAAGTTTTCGATGGTGTTGCACTCCGGCCAAGTGCGTAATACACATCAGATTGCTTGCAGCATTACCCTGGGTGCGGCAGCAGTATGTCCTTATCTGGCTTTGGAGATTGCGCGCTTCGAACCACACACGGCGCTCAAAGCTTTGAGTGCCGATATTAAAGAAAAAAAGCTCATCAAAGCCTACGAAGACGGCCTGCTAAAAATAATGGCCAAAATGGGGATTTCTGTATTGCGCAGCTACCAAAGCGCCCAGCTGCTCTCTTGTATAGGGCTGGGGCCTGTGCTGGTGGGAGAGTATTTTGAAGGGATAAATGCCTACTTGGGAGGGCTTTCGCTGGTGCAGGTGCTGGTAGATTGGGTAAAAAATATCGAAAAGCAAGAAGCCTTGCAAGAAGAGGAAGCCTTGCCCCACCATTATTTCTATAAAGAACACAACAAGGGTTTGCAAGGAGAGAAGCATGCGATGACCAACAGCCGCTCGAAGTTGATTCATGATTTGGCCAAAAAAACTTCGCTTGGCTTAGACCAGTGGGCACTGTATGAGGCCTACCTGCAAAATGGCTTAGAGAGCGCACCAATTCATTTGCGTCATTTGCTGGATTTCCGCAAGGGCAATACAAAAAACCTTGTCAGTCCTGATCTGGGCCGTATCTTGGCGAGCTTTGGCTCCGGGGCGATGTCTTTTGGAGCAATAAGTGCCGAAGCCCAGCGCGATATTATCTTGGCGATGCAGCAGGTAGGAGGCCGGAGCAACAGTGGTGAGGGCGGAGAAAATCCTTATTACTTTACAGAGAGCATCAGTGCCAGTACCAAGCAAATTGCCTCGGGTAGGTTTGGGGTGAATGCTCGCTACCTCATTAGCGGCGAGGAGATTCAAATCAAGATAGCACAAGGCGCAAAGCCGGGCGAAGGCGGCCAACTGATGGCTGCCAAAGTAGATGTACATATCGCCAAAGCACGCTACTCGCCGGAGCAGGTGGACTTGATTTCGCCGCCGCCAATGCACGATATTTATAGCATCGAAGACCTGAAGCAGCTTATCTATGAACTCAAGCAGGTACACCCCCAAGCCCGTATCAGCGTAAAGCTGGTATCGGGGGCGGGCATTGGTACGATAGCGGTAGGTGTGGTAAAAGCAGGAGCAGATATTATCCATATCTCCGGGGGCGATGGCGGTACGGGTGCAGCGAGCCTTTCTTCTATGAAGCACGCCGGCTTGCCCTTGGAGTTTGGCCTGTGGGAGGTACACTGTACCCTGCTGGCACAAGGCCTGCGCCACATCGTGAAGCTTCGTGCTGATGGCGGCTTGCACAGCGGCCATGATATTGTGGTGGCGGCCATATTGGGTGCCGAGGAGTTTGATTTTGGGAAGTTGCTCTTGGTAGCGCAGGGCTGCGTGATGGCACGTATCTGCGAAAAAAACACCTGCCCTACGGGTATTGCCACCCACGACCCACGCTTTAAGGCCAAATACAAAGGTAGCCCCGAAGACATCGTGAAAGTGCTGCACTATTTGGCAGAGGATGTACGCCGCCACCTTGTTGCCTTGGGCAAAAATAGCTTACAAGAAATCATAGGGCACAGCGAATTGCTCGAAGTGGCAGCCTTGCAGCGAGGTTTGGTACAAGAAAAGGGTATAGACCTTACTTTTTTGCTGGGCAGACAAGCCCCTTATCTGCCTGCTGAATTGCCTGCGCCACAGGTGTTTCAGGAGGGGATAGGGGCGCTGAACAGTCTGATTATGGCCGATACCCACAAAGCCATTGTCCAGCACAAGAGTGCTGAATATAGCTATCCTATCCAAAGCCAAGACAGGGCGGTGCTGAGTACGCTGAGCGGCTACTTGGCCCAACAAGCACACCAAGGGAATCCCTTTGAGGGGCAGCTCTCTTTTGTGTTTCGGGGCAGTGCTGGGCAGGGCTTTGCAGCTTTTTTGGGAGAGGGGCTTTGTGTAAGGCTTTATGGAGAGGCCAACGACTCGGTGGCCAAGTCTATGAGCGGCGGCAAGCTGGTGATTCGCCCTCCGCAAGAAGCCCGCTTTGAGGCTTCCAAGCAGGTGATTATCGGCAATGCAGCGCTTTATGGTGCCACGGGAGGACTTTTGTATGTGGCGGGTATCGCCGGAGACCGTTTTGCAGTGCGCAACAGTGGGGCGATTGCCGTGGCCGAAGGGGCGGGGCTGCACGCTTGCGAATATATGACGGGTGGATTGGTGTGGCTCTTGGGAGACTGCTCTTACAATGTGGGCAGTGGTATGACGGGTGGCGAGCTGTACCTCTTCCAAAATCAAAGTACGCAGGTGAACCTGGACTACCTGTGTCAGGAAACGCTCGACAAGGAGGATTATGAACGTCTGAAAGCTTTGCTCAGCGACTACCAGCAGGAAACCCAAAGTCCCAAAGCTTTGGCAATCTTAGAAAGATGGGCGATACAAAAAGACTATTTGAAGAAATATGTGCCCAAGCACCAAGCTCGCCAAGTACACAGCAGGGCTTCGTAAGGAATGGGGTGTTTCAGCTGAAGCAACGAAACCTTTGCCGGAGTAGTATTTTTAGGAGTTTCTGTTTCCAGTTGTGTAGAAACTGTTTTAAAATTTATTTAGCACTATTATCAAGGGCTTTTTTTGGCTGCCGCCGATATATCTAAAAAGGGCAGACGCACCATTCAGTGCGCCTGCCCTTTGCCTAAAACTGATGTTAGCGGCTCTTGGTTCGTTTCTTTGATTTTTTGAAACTTTATTATATTCAAGGCAAATATTTATGAGGTATTCAAGGTCTTTCTTGTCTCTAAAACCCTCAGGGTTTATGTAACAATAGCCTTTGTACTCTTTGCCTTTCATCAACATGGTTTCATAACCACTCCATTCGTAAAGTTCTTCTTGACGATTGGGGTCGAAGCGCAACATCAATTTATCTCCACTGACGCAGACGCAGGTTTTTCCATGAACCATAAAGTTGAGCACCGAAAACATTTCTTTTTCTTCAACCTCTATGTTTGGAATCTCAGAAAGATACTCCCGAACGCTGTCTGCAAGACTCATATCATAGGGCATCGCCTTATTTTCGTGAGTGTAGCCCAAGGGTATTACCTTCTGTATCAATGAAAATCGAAACATAGCCGAAATCACCAATATGCAGTTTAGGCTGTACTACTTTGCCGCCTGCCGCCTCAATTCTTCGTTCTTCTGCGAGGCAGTCTTCGGTTTCAAAGTAAATAACCGTATTGTTGCTGTTGGGTGTATAATCAGCTTTTTCTACCAATGCCCCCGCAATGTTGGGGCCTTGAGGGTCGAAAGGAAAGAATGATTGCTTGCCCCATTCAATAGGCAGGTCGGTCATTTTTACGTTGAAAACTGTTTCGTAGAATTTTTTTGCACGGTCTAAGTTGGCCACATGGAGGTCGAACCAACTTACGGGATTTGAGTTTGCCATTTTTTATGAGATTTATGTTCTATTGCAAAATTGCTCTGCAAAGGAACAATAACTAAAAACAGCAAAATTGTAAAAATGGGACAAGGCTACACTTCACGGTCAAAAATCAAGGACATTTTCAGGTCGTCGCCATAAAACTCTTTGGGTGTCAGTCCGGTAAATTCTTTGAACTCCTTTATAAAATGTGCTTGGTCAAAGTATTCGTTTTCATAAGCCAAGTCGGTCAGTTTATTTACTTCTTTGGTCAATAAAGATTTTAAGGCCGCTTGAATCCGAATAGTTTTTGAAAGCTGCTTCGGGCTCAAGCCGATGACTGAGGAAAACTTACGTGTCAATTGCCTTCGATTAACTTTTATTTTTGTAGAATGCTCATTTACTGAAAATTGTCCTTTGGCACTGAGGATTGTTTCAACTGTTGATTTTACGATATTGTCAATAGTCTGTTTATTGGTGAGGTGCTTTAACAAAAAAGCTTCGATGATATTGATTCTCTCAAGCGTTGAGTTTGCGTTTAAGATATTATTTCCAAGGTCTTCTCCCTCTTTTCCAAACAATTTATCTAAAGAAACAGCCGTATTTTCCATTTCCTTTATCGGAATGGTCGAAAAGGGCAAAAAGCCGTTTGGATGAAACCGAACCACAAAAGTTCCTGTAATGCCGAGCGGCTCTACGATGTATGGCTTGGTCAGTTGCCCAATTAAAAAGCATTTTGGCAAGCGTATGCTTTCTTCGTTGTTTGGGTGATGCTTGTAGGTATCTCCGTAGTGAAAAATCAGCTTCATGGTACCGTCGGGCACAATGGTATTTCTTTGTGGTGTGCTTTCTTTTTCGCCTTCCAATGTCCAATAGCACATTACAAATGCTGCCAATTCGCTACTTGCCTGATAAATTTCCGGTTTCATTGGATTGCTCTGTTATTGCCAAATTTTTTGTGAAGGTGTACTCCTTACGCGATGGTTTGAAGACGAAAGAGGGCAGGAAGCTGCCCTCAAGGCTTGT
>DAIQNQ010000093.1:0-11770 GCA_036788275.1 Thermonemataceae bacterium | reverse complement strand
TAGGCTTCTTGGGCATCGTCGAGGCTTTTGTTACAGTCTTGGGCATTCAGCAAAGCGGGTAGCAGCATCAATAAGCTCCATGCCAAAAGAGAAAAAAAATTCATAGAAAATATAATATTTAGGAAGGTTCTTTGTGCAACATACCGCACGTTTTTCTTTGGAACTACAAAAGTTGCTTCCAAAGAAAAACGGGATATTGGAGGCCTGTATTAATCGTCTATTCGGGGTTGTTTGTCGGGACAAGTTGCCTCATAGCCAATATCGTTGGGCACGTATCGCTCCCATTCTACGCGGCTCATATTGGCGGTAGTTTTATCGCACAGCGCTGCCCCCATTTTGCGCATGTCTGTATGCCAGAGGCGCATCACATTGTCTTTGCAGCCTACTACTACTTGGTCGTTGTCGGGGCTGAAGCTGAGCGTCCATACCCAGTCCACATGGTCGCGCAACACAATGGGCTCACGGTTCAGTTCCTTGATATTCCAAATACGCGCCGTACCATCGTAGCTACCGCTGGCCATGCGCTGGTCGTCTTGGCTAAAAGAGAGCGCACTGATGAAGGAGCGATGCCCCAAGAGCGTGTTGATAGGCTTTTCAGACTTTTGCCATTGCCATATTTTAATACGTCCATTGCTTTCGCCTGCCACCAAGTACTCGCCTCGGTTGCTGAATTGTACGGCAGTGAGTTGGGTATTGGTAACACTGCTATAAAACACACGTGCGCTGGCTTCGGGCTTGTTATCCCACAAGAGGAGCTGTCCTTTGGCATCGGCAGTAGCGATGGTCTTGCCATCGGCGCTTATTGCTATGGCATTTACTTTGGCCGCAGGGGCAGCTATGAGCTGAAGTTCTTTGTAATCCCAAAAGTAAATCTTGTTGTCGGCACCCAAAATGGTAAGTCCTTGGTTGCTGCGGGTAGGAAATATCAATTGCCATACTTGCGTAGGCAGTTCAATATTTTGTACCGAGATATTCTGGAGGTCAAAGACTTGCACTTTGTTGCTATTGCCTCCGGCGGCAAGATAACGCCCATTATTACTGATTGTCAAGCTCTTATTTACATAATCGTTGCTGGTAATCTCTTCGGGGCCGGCACTTCGCAGGGTGATGTCCCATTTGTAAATTTTTCCATCACTCGATGCAGAGTATATCACCCGATTGCCTTTGGGCGCTGCCACAATAGCACTCACCTTATCAGTATGCCCTTTGAGCTGGTTGAAATCCTTGCCCTCTATGTTTTTGATGGCATAATACAAACCATTGTAAATATCGGTATGGTACTCGTAGCCGCCATTTTCGGTATGGAAGCGGTAAGCCTGCTGGGCATTGATGGCTTGCAACTCGGGGTCGTCGTCCAATTGCAGGGATTTTACGGCCATAGACTGCGCCACAGAGAGCAGGCGTTGGTTGCGTGCTTCGCGCTCACTTTTCTTGGCCAAGGCCTCTTGTTGCACGGCTTTTTGCTCATTTTCTTTGGCCAAAAGCTCACTGGCAATGGCTCTTTTCTCACTTTCCTTGGCTTTTATCTCATTGTCTTTGGCTATTTCTCGCTGGCGCTCGGCCTCTTGTTTGGCCAAGATAGCCTCTTGGGTTTTTTCTTCGGCAT
Source organism: Thermonemataceae bacterium (assembly GCA_036788275.1). Lineage (GTDB taxonomy): Bacteria > Bacteroidota > Bacteroidia > Cytophagales > Thermonemataceae > DAIQNQ01. The sequence goes on along the minus strand of DAIQNQ010000093.1, from coordinate 10,164 downwards.
ACTTACGCTGCTTTTCGGCCTCTTCTTTTTGTTCAAGGGCATACTCTTTCTGCTTTTCAGCTTCGATACGTCGTGATTCTGAAACCTTTTGTTCTTCTTCTACCTTTTTTCTTTGCTCGTTGGCAATAAGCAGGTTGGCATCAGCTAATTCTCTTTGTTGGTCAGCTTCTACTTTTTTGGCCATGGCATACACCAAGAAGGCAATCGCCACAATCGTAAAAAAGCCCAATATAAGCGCCGTCAGCCTGGTACGCTTGAGCGTGCGCTTTTGAATCATTTCCTTGACCTTCTGCTCTGTTTCATACTCTTTGCGCGAGTACTCCAAGAAAACCATGGTGCGCTCGAAGGCAGGATTGTAGCGCTTGCCCCAGATAAGCGTAGGCTTGTGTTTTTCTTTCCAATTGAGGGCAAGCTGCAAATCGGGTGGCCTCCACAAGCCTGCTTTGCCTATTTGGTACATGGCAGAGGCTTCGGAAAGGCGCTGGTACATCTGTACGGCCTCGCCTTCGTCTTCCACCCAGTTTTTCAAACGTGTCCAAATACGCATCAAACTTTCGTGTGAAATATCCACTACGGTATCTTCTTGCAGTGGCACGCCGGCGGCAGGCATCAGCAAGGAGCGCCCTTGGGCTCTAAATTTCTCAATGATGGGCACAATATCACTCACGCGCACATCGGCAATATCGGCAATTTCAGCAAGCTTGGTAGGGCGGCGCACACCTTGGTTGCTTTCGCCTCCTTTTTCGGTAATGGCCTTAAAGGTAATCTCACAAAGGCGCTTTTGTGCCTCCATCAATTCATCGTAGGCTTCATTGGCGTGGAGCGAAAGTGCTTCCGACATTGTACCGATGGCTTCGTAATGGTGTACGTCCAAGGCTTCTTCTCCTTCGCGATGGTCTATCCAATAGTCCCATGTACGCATCAGAGAGTGCTGCAAAATAGGCAGCTGGTCGGGATTGTCGCCCAAGTCGTTCAAAAGTCTTTGTACCAAGCGAGGCGTAATCTCGCCTCCTCCTACGGCCACAGGCCCTACCACGGCCATACGCTTTTGGTCGCGGGTCATTTGGGGAATCATGTAGTAGCTGTTGTTGATGCTGCGCGTAAGCTCCGGAAAGAAGGCGCACTCTCCGATAAAATCGGAGCGCATCGTAATAGCTACATAAATAGGCACACCCGCATAGCGGATGGCTTCGGTGAGAAGGTTTACGAAGGCAAGCGACTCGTTGAGGGCTTCGCTGTCTTCACTACGGCGAAAGCGGAAAAGCTCTTCAAACTGGTCTATGAGAATCAGCGTATTTTTATTGGCCAATTCTTTTATCTGCATTACGGCCTCAATCAAGCCAAAAGAGCTGCTTTTGAGCAGGGCAGCGATAATATTTTGCTTGATTTGTTGGTCTTCTTCAAGTGCTTCTTGAAAAGAGCTTTCTTTTTTTGCCAAAGCAAGGGCAAGATTGTCTATGGGCGAAGCCCCCGGGCGCGATACCACAATGTTCCAGCTGGAGGTTTTGTTCATCACGAAGCCTCCGTATAAAATAGGGATTACCCCACAATAAATAAAGGAGGATTTTCCGCTTCCTGAAGGACCTACTACGGCTACAAAACGATTGTCGTAGAGCTTCATCAGCACTTCATCACTTTGCCCCTCACGCCCAAAAAAGAGGTGGCTTTCTTCGATACCAAAGGGACGCAAACCCGGAAAGGGGTTGGCTTCTACTTGCTGGCGCTTTAGCCCTTTGTAGGTGATTTTTGCGTTCATATTTTTACTTTTTTGCTCAAAAACATTTTATCAGACCATTTTTGCCAAGAAGTTGTTGATGGCACCAAAGGCCACAGTGTTCTCAATAATTTCCACTTCGCGCATAAGTGCTTGCTCTTTTATCTCAAGTGGTTTTTCCGTGATAATTGCCTTGGCTTGCCAAGCTTTCTTTCTTCCGAAGCCGGAAGACTTGAGCAAATCGAGCAATTTCATACGTACCCATTGCTTATCAATATCGCCATAATAAATCATAGCGGCATCGCAATTTACTAAATTTTCTATATGATTCTTACGTAGTTGCATTACATTTCCATCAAATATGGGATGGGAGACTTTCAGGCCTCTTTCTTCCAAAATACTTGCCAATATCGCTGCCTTGGTGGCATCGGTTTTATCATAAATCAGGTAAATATTGCCTTTGTATTGGTCGGAGGCTTCGTGCAAGCGGCGGAGGCGGTCTTGCTCTTGGTCTTCCATTTCGGCCAATGTGCGCTTAATGGCTGTTTTAAGGTCTTCGAGAGGTACTTGGAGGATCTCCGCCCCTTCGAGGGTGTCGGCGTTTTGGCGGATATTTTCTACAAACATACGCTGTTTTTCATCGGCAGGCTTCATATCAGGGCGAAGCCATATCAGCCTTCTGAAATCCTGAAAATCGTCGAATTGACTTCCTTTGGTAGCAAATTTCAGATTGGTATGCTCCGCCGAAAGCTGGTTTTGCAATGCTATCAAGGTAAGTTGATTTTCGCCGATAGGCTCTCCGTTGTGATTGCCGATTAGATGAATGACCATCTGGCTTCTCTCCAAGTCGCGCTTGATACGCAACTGCATTTCGGCGAGGTTGTTGGGCAGAGACTGGTCGGGCAAAATACGGTAGCCTTGTTTGTAGAGCTCGCGTTTGATCATACTTCGCTGTATCACCAAGTCTTCGCTGGTTTCGGCCAGATAAATGGTTTTAATATCTTTTCTTTGCACTCCCACGCCTTGCCTGCTTTCTTGCTTTGCCTGTTGGAGGGCGTGTGCTACATCGTGGCTAAAATCAATGAGGCGTGTCCAGAAATAGGCTTCTACATCTTCAAAGAAGTCTTGAATAGGCGCATCTCTGCCTGTATCTTCGTTGCGAGTATAAAACTTATAGCCTATCAAATCTCGAATTTTGGAAGGCTCTTGCTGCTGGGATACGGGCATACGCATTACTTTGAAGATGCGCTTCTTGAGCGGCAGTCCTTTGAGATTGGTATTTTCTTGGTTTATCTCCCAAAACTGCTCAATATCTTCAATACAAGTGGCCGAACGAAGATAGTCGGGCGATACAATGCATATCAGCAGGGCCGTGTGTTGGAGGGTTTGGAGAGAGGGTTTTTCTTGATTAGGATAAAAGATAAAGCGCGGCGCTTCTCCCATAATGTGGAGGAGGGCTTCTTGCAAAAAGCGCTTGAAATGGCTCACCCATCCTTGTAAAAGCTCTTCTGCTTGGTTGTCTTCTTTAGTGAAGCTGATATAAATATCGTGTAGGAGCTGCTGCATGCAACTGTGTTAAGATGAAAATTTTACTTACCTTCTATGATTTCTTGTATGGTCTGCTCGCCTACGGCCTTGATAAAGGCAGCGGCCAGCTCTCTGTTTTTAATCATCAGCTCATAAAACTGACTTTTATCTATTTCAAATATTACAGCATCTTCTTTTACGATAATATCGTAGGCTTGTATATCGCTTTCCAAGATTTGCTGTTCTCCGTAGATTTCTCTTGCCGAATAGCTCTCTACTTGTACATCTCCATCAAAAAAGCCGACCTGCCCTTTGGCTACCACCGAAAGGGGAATTTCGCCTTCAGTACCTTTGGCTACTACGAGGTGTCCTTTAGGGTAATAGCGCTCCTCAATCAGCTCTACAATTTCCGATACCAAGTCGGAAGGTACTTGCTGGAAGAAGCCGATTTCTCTGATAAACATCGTTTTTTGAATCCGCATAGGCATCAATATTTTTGCTTGCCCACGCCCAAACATACCGGAAATCATGTGCTCTAATCTTTGTTCCACTTGCTTGGGAAGCCTTGCCCTCATCTCTTCGTACACGTCTTTGTGGTGTGTGTAAATCGCCCAAGCAGCTGTTTCGTGGAGAATCGGGTCGGGGTGAAAGAGGTTGGCTATCAGCTCGTCTAATTCGCCAATTTCTTGGGTATAGCCCAAAGCATAAATGGCGCAGGCGCGCGTCCAGCGATTGGTATAAGAGTAGCCTCTGCTGATTAGGCTTTTGAGTACTTCTACATCATTGAGGCGCTCTCGAGGAAAATACTCTTGCATTTTTTCGAGGATATCTTGCTCGCGGTTGCCTTCCAAAAGTGGAAAGAGCTTGGGTTTTAGCTCATCGGCCACAAAAAGGTCTAAAAGCTCTATGGCATACATCTGGCTGTCTGCCAGCTCACTTTCTAAATTTTCTTTTACAAGTTGTATAGATTGCGGGTCGTAGAGCAGCGAGAGCAGCGTAAAGATACTGTCAAAGTTGTAGTCTATCTCATCTTTGAGCGATTGGCGCAAAAACTCGGTGTGTTTATCGGGGTTAATCTCCGTGAGGGCGGCAATATCCCATACGGCATCGCCAATCTCTACTTCGATGATGTGATTGATGAGCGTGGACCTTTCGTCGGGTACTCTGATATTGTTGTAGCTGAAAGCCAAAAGTACCTGCTCCACAATCACCGAATCGGGATAGCCTATTTTGTTCCACAAGAAATCGAGGGCTTTGGGAGTACCTATGCGCCCGTAGATTTGTACAATGCGAAACATCACGTCTTCTTGCTGGCCGGACTTGTTGAAGGCCGCTTCTAAGGCTGGCAAGGCTTCGTCGCCAGCGGCAATCAGCGCCGAGGCGGCAGCATTGCCAAAAATGGGCGAGGCAAGCATTTCGATAAGGGCTGTCCAAGTTTCAGGTTTTTTGAGCTTTCGGGCAGCTCTGATGGCCAAAAGCCTTACTTTGATGTCTGTATCGCGCAGGAGCTCTGCCAGTAGGTAATCTACTTCCGCATTGATAACCTCTGGAAAACACTTGGCAATGAGCATGCGTTCTTGGATTTGGCGCGATTTTACAAGGCTACGAATCTGCTCATTGGTCATCTCAATGGTTTTGGAGGGCGCTACCAAGCCTTCGTTAGTGATTTGCAGTGCTTCTATTTTTTGTAAGGCATACTTTCTTACCTCCGGGTGCAGGGAGTTGGCAGCCATTTTCACAATTTCTTCCTCAAAAATACCCGGCTCAATACGCTCCATCATTTTGAGCAGCAAGATACTGCGCGTGGGCTTCTCCTCTTGGAGCTCGCGCAAGAGTATCTGGTGGGCGGCTACTTCGTTGGTATTGATTTTTTGGCTGCTACTCAAGCGATTTTTGGTATTTATCAGCGAGTTGCGCAAGGTGTCGCGGTAGCGTGCATAAATATTGTTGGTAGCAAAATACCATCCCCCGATAATCGGGATAAGCACCAAGGTAAAGAGCAAAAGGTTTGAAAAGTGAAAGTACTGTACTGTAAAGAGCAAAATCCCCCCTATCAAACCGGCGGCTACTTTCACCATCCCATCCATACGTGCCATTACATCCAAGCGGATAGAAGCATCTATCGGAAAATAAAAAAACTTAAATACCGCCTCATCTACCGAGTCTTTGAGTGCTGCAGTAAAGAGCTTGCTCATAGCAATAGCCATGAAAAAGAGAATAAAGCTGGGCGAGGCAGCAGTAAAGCCAAAAGAAATACCCAACAAAGCTGCTACCACCGTAAATACCAATAGCAAAATGGGGTTGATGAGGAGGGCTGTGCGCAAGCCGTACATTTCTTCTATCCAGTCTGTTACGAGTGATTGTACCAAAATGGCCAAGGTAAGTACAATTCCCTCAAATACGGCCAAAAAGTTTTGAAGGTCTTTTTCGTTGGGATACTGTTGGGCAGTGGCATTGAGAAAGGAATAATCTACGAACTGGGCAGCGATGGTCGCTATAATGATAAAAAATATCATCGAAACGATATAACTGTCTTTGAACATCTGCTTGATACTGATACGCTTCTGGCTCTTCATTTGGATTTCTTGCAGCTCCGTGGCGCTAAAGCTCAGCGAGGGTGTGCGCAATACCAATATAGACAGTACCAAGATAATAGAAAAGGCACTCACTGCACTGATAATGAGCAAATCGGCGGTATTGGGCAAAAAAACAGAAACTATCGGTATCGTGAAGAAAGCAAAAAGTGTAGCCAACATCTTGCCCACATCTACTCCGGCCACAATTCTTTTTTGCTGCTTGATGGTAAACATCCGTGCAATCGTACCCCAAAAAATCAAAAGTACGAGTGCATCAAAAGGCCCCATCAACACTAAAGAGAGGAAAATAAGCGGCTTATTTTCGGCCATGGTATTTTCGCTAATCTCCCCATAGCCCAAGCGTATGGCTGCCACCGTAACCGTAATAATCAAAAGTACATACACCGAGAGGCGCGAGTAAGGAATACGGCTCTGCAAAAAAGAAAATATGTAGGTAAATACTATTCCTACCACCCCCGTAGCCATTACAGCCAAGGGCAGTTCCGTTTCTTCATCGAGGTTGTTTACGAAGAGTGTCATGGTGGCTACGTCATAAGTAGCCAAAAACACGCCCGTAAGAAAACCCATCTGCAGCAAAAGTACCACCTGATGGTATTCGTTTGGCTCGATGTTCAGAATTTTGAGGAATATTTTTCTCATAAGGTTACTTGCAAAAATAGTAACATAGTGTTTTGCTCAGCGAATATACATAATCTTCTAAAAAACACAGCAATATATGACTTTTTTTTAAAAAAATTATGATTTTAGCAAGAAAGATACATCCTCTGTACGCAGGTATTTTTCTTCATAAATATTTTTCTCAATCGTTTTCAGTGTTTTTAAACTAATTTATGCGATGCACTCTTTTTTCACTTTTTTTCGATACCACTCCTCTAAGCTTTTCCTTTGGGGGGGCTTTTTTTGGCTATTGGGATGTTATTTTTGGCAAACAGACCAGCTTCCTTTGTGGGATTATGACGCGGGGCGCAATTATCAAATTCTTCAAAAACTTACACGTGGAGATTTTCAAGATTTTTTTCATCATCTCAGCCCCCTTTTTTATCTTCTTTTTTTACCTTTTTTTCAGGTATCAAGCCAGCCTTTTTTCCTTTTATGTATAAGCATTTTGTGCAGCTTGCTTGTTTTTTGTGTGGGTTATCGGGCTTTTGCCTGCCAGCACTCAGGCTGGTGGGTGCTGGGCTGGGCTTCTTCTTTTTTTATGGTGCATGTGGGGCGCTACTTCTCTATCGAAGCCCCCGGCCTGCTTTGCTGGATGCTCTGGCTGTATTGCTATTTTCAAGAAAAAGGCAAGCCTTGGCAAAGAGACTTGCTCTTGGCAGCGATGATTTTGATTAATTACAAGGCCGTACTGCTGATAGGCATAGGCGCTGTATGGGCTTTGATTTTGGGTATTTTTTCTTTCAAAAGACTGCTGCAAGCCGCACTTACGATAGGGCTTTGTATAGGAATATTGATGTTTTTCGGTATGCTGCAAGGTCTTCCTTGGTACCGCTATCCGGCGGGATTTTGGGGTTTGTTGGAAAACCCTACGCTGCAAGGAAGCCAAAACAATCAATTTGAATGGCAGTATTATTTTGAATATTTTATTTATTTTGAAAATCCGCTGCTTATCGGCAGTCTTTTGGCCTTGCTCTATCTTTTTTTCAAAAAACAAATTCCTCATTTTTCTCTCAAAGAAAAATATATTTTACTGACTGCCGCCTCGTATTTTGCAGTGATGTGCTTGCTTCCCAAAGCACCGCGCGGATTGCTTTTCTGCTATCCTGTTTTTTATTGGGCGGCCTTCCGCGTATGGCAGCAATGCTTCTCTACAAGGCCATGGTTGCTTTATAGCTTGGTTTTGGCGAGTATTTCGCTACAAACACTGCGCCTCCACCAGCACTTGTACTTCGCCGCACCCAACCCTTACCCCGAAGTGGCTGCCTATCTAAAAGAAAAAAATATAGCTGCCCTTGCCACTACGGCCAGCTTTGCCCTGCTCCCTTATTTAGACCCTCAAACCCAAATGTATCCGCTCCTAAAGCCTGAAGCAGTAGGCAAACTCCAAGCAAAAGGCATCGCCTATTTGCTCATAGACGATGCCTATCAAGTGGCTGCTTTGCCCTCATTCGATACTTTGGCACAGCTACCTGCTCTTCGTACTTGGCCTGCAAGCCATTGGGGGCGTACTATGCTGCATTTGGAGCACAGCGAGTTTACGGGCAAAAGTTTTCAGGCTTCTTTGGAGGCGGCGCGTCGCCTTGCCCGAAAGCCTCCTTTGCTACGACTCGTTGTATTGCCCAAGGCTAATGGCGCGGCTCATAAATCAGTCGAATAAAAGAGCTAAAGCGCTCTATTTCTCTATTTACGGGGATTCCCGTAACGATGCCTACCAAAAGATTATCGGCCACACTTACGCGCATTTGGGGGCGGACGGTCATCTCTAAACGGTTTTCAAAAACATCTTTATTAAATTCTATCCCGATAAAATTGCGTGTACCGGGAATCATATAATGAAAATTGGTATTGATTTGCCAATTTACTTTCGTCTCTTCTTCTCCAAAAGGTTGCAGGATTTGCGGCCCCGTATAGAGCAAAGTATGGAAATTACTACCCCAGCGTTTGGCAGCAATAAAAAAAGGATTATAAAGGTTTCCCTCATAAAGGCGCTCCCTGCCGTAGCTTCTGAAGCTGGTAAGTTCAAACTCGTGCAAATAGCCAAAAGCCAAAGAAGTGCTGATTTTTTCGGATACAAAAAAAGTATATTGGGCTGCCAGCTTGAGGCTGTTGAGGCGGCTTTCGGGGGTGCTTTCATTGCCATTGCGCGCGGCATAAAAAGAAAAAGGCAACTCTACCTCCAAGCCCAGACGATTGATGGGTGCCCACTCGTATTCTATAAGCGCCTCATATTCGTCGTAGTTGTTGGTATTGTCCAAAAGTCCCAAGCCTAAGTTCCACTCTCTTTCGCCTTTGCGTGCGCCCAAATCACGAATCAAATCTATATACAGTGGCTCTGCGTGGAGCACTTTGTCGAGCCTATTTTTTCCTTTAGGATTTTCTACTTCTTCAATAAAAAGGCTGTCCAATCTCTTTTTATCTTTGAAAGTACTGTCTTGTTCTATTTGTGCTTGCAGGCCAAAGCTCTGCAAGAGCGCTGCCCCTATACCAAAGGCCAGCAGTAAATACTTTTTCATATTTAGTTGAATTAAAATTATTACAAAACAAGCATTGCTTTGAAGCAGAATGCCTCAAAGAGATAGATGCAACTTTCTGAATCAACTAAATATTGGGGGGAGGTCGGTGTATTTCAAAACAAGGGGTGGCCGCGCCTGTCTGGATGTAGAGACAGGCATTTTGTAACAGTGTTTTTTGTGGGCTTGCCACCAATACACAGGCCGTTACAGGAGTAAAAAGCTGCCATTGCAGCGTTTTTTTAAATACCGAAGCGCCGGAGCTTTCCTCTTCTTCGTATTCGGCAATGGCATTTTCATAGCCTAAAAACTGCTCTATCAGCAGCTCCACAAAGCTTTCTTGGTAGTTTACGCCAAGCTCCTCAGACACACCCGGCGCATTGGCACCCGGATGTTCTACGCTGCAATTGAAAATATACAGCGCCATAAAGACACTATAATATCTCAAAAAAAGTCTGTGTCGGATTGCCTGTATCATCGGGTGCAAAGTTATTATTTTTCCTAAAAATTTTCCTCAAGTACCTTTTTTATTTGTTTGTATTCCGGCGAAGTATTTTTTTGATAAAAGTCTCTAAAGTAATTTTATGCAGAGAAATAACATAAAATAACCGTATTTATAGAAATTAGGATTTTTGCAAAAACCTCAAGAAAAGCAAAATTAGTTCTTTTAAGCTCCCCTCCTTCAAAGAGTTGGGGTGGTTCAAGACAAGAAATTGCGAAAGTCTTAAAAAATATAACACAATGAGTAAAAAAATTAAAATTTATAATAATTTATTCTATCACAAAACATTATCATCATCTAATCGTTCCAATAGCAATATGAAATAATATTATTTATTAAAAATACTGTTTTATAAAAAGTATTTTTTACATTTATCAAATTTTATACATTTTAAATTGAATTTTCTATGGATCATCAGAGCCTTAAAGAAGACTTCCAAGAGCAAGTAATCGCCTCTCTACGTGAAATTGTTACTTTTTTTGACCCAGAGCTTTTATTAAATTTACAGAAACCTATTAAAAAGGTCGCTAAAATTATCGGAAAAGCTTATTTACAAGAAGTAAAAATTCTGGAGGCAGCCATGCTCATCGCCACCCGCAAAGCTGAAAAAGCTTTGTTGGATGAAGAACCTAAAAAGTCGAAAAAAGATAAAAC
>DAIQNQ010000092.1:3690-12065 GCA_036788275.1 Thermonemataceae bacterium | reverse complement strand
ATAATCAGTTCGGGATTCCAACTTTGCTCGCTGAGTTCTTCCAGAAACTTGCGGTGTTTGCTTTCTTGGGGATTGTTGGGGGCTTCTTCTTGCATATCGGGCGGGAGAAATGATGGAGCAAGATACAGCATTTTTGATGTGATAAAAAATCCATCAAAGGGGGTTTTAACTAAGTTTTGGCTTGTGCCAAAAGCTCTTGCCAGAGGCGCAGCGCTTCTTCTTCTTTTTGGCGCATTGCTTGGCTTTCCTGCTTGCTTTTGTCGCGGTAGCCGAGCAAGTGCCAGAGGCCGTGGCTCATCACGCGGCGCAGCTCTTCCTCGAAGGGAATGCCCAAGGCAGCGGCATTGTCTTGTACGCGCTCTACGCTGATAAAAATATCGCCTTCGATATGCTTTTCGGCCTCGGCTTGGTCGAAGGTGATGATGTCGGTGTAGGTATCGTGTTGGAGATATTCTTGGTTGATGCCCAGCAGGTAGGCATCATCGCAAAAAATATAATTCAGCTCTACCAGCTTGTATTGGTTTTCTTTGATAATCTGCTTGAGCCATCGCTTGCTTTGGAGGGCTTGTGGCACTTTGAAGGAGATTTCCTCCGCAAAAAAATGAATATTAGCCATTGATGCTGCTTACATAAAATACCATTTCTACCTCACGGCCTTGCTCGCGGAAGTGCAGCTCATCGGCCAGTTGGCGCATCAAAAAGATACCCCTGCCACCTATTTTCTCAAGGTTTTCGGGAGCGGTAGGGTCGGGGAGGTGCTGGTGGTCGAAGCCCTCGCCTTCGTCTTTTACCACAAACTTGATGGTATCTTCCAGCAGCGAGAGCGTCAGGTTTACGTGTTTCTTGCGGTCTTCGCGGTTGCCATGGCGAATGGCATTGTTGATGGCCTCGGTAACGGCCACCACAATATTGCCATAGATATCGTCATTGATGCTGTATTGCTCTTTGGCATTGTCAATGAAGCTTTCTATCACCCGAATATTTTCGAGGATAGAGGGAATTTGGATGACGATAGATTCCATGGGGCTTGATATGTTCGTTTTATTTCTCAAGTTGCTCGAAATATTTGTCCACTTCTTTTTTGTAATAAGGCGATAGCGCAGGCGGCACGGTTTTGAGCAGCTCTACTTGCTTGTCTTTGTTGCGAATATATTGTTCCAGTGTTTTGGGCACTTGTTTGTCTTTTTGTTGGGCGGTTTCGCCTTTTCTTTTTTCCTCTTCGTCGCGCTCGCGCATAGATTTTTCTGCTTCGAGGAGGCGTGTTTCTATGTCTTTTTGTCGTTGGAGGAGTTCATCGTTTAGTTTTTTATTTACCAAATCTTTTTCGGTTTCCTCCATTTTTTTGAGCAATTCGTTGATGTTGTTGCCGCCGCCATCTTTGCCCATTTGTCCATTTTTCTTCATTTCTTCTACCATTCGGCGGAGTGCTTCTTGTTGGGCAGCCAATTTAGCCAATTCTTCGGAGAGTTCTTTGCCTGTTTTACCACTTTTTTTCAAATCCTGAATTTGCTGGTTGAGCATCTGCTGCATTTGGCCGAGCTGCTTGCCACTTTGCTTTTGTTTCTTTTTGCCTTTGCCACCACTTTGCGCATTTTGCATCTGGTCTTGCATTTGGCTCAAGATGTCGTTGAGCAGCAGGGCAAGGTTGTTCATCGAGGTCATAGACATCTGCTGTTTGGCAGATGTTTGGCCTATTTTTCGGTCTTTGATGGCCTCGGAGCTTTCACGCATATAGCTTTTCATATTGCTCAACTCTTTGGTTACGAAAGATTCAATCTGAAATACCCGCTTGGAGAGTGCCGTGAGGCTGTCTTCGATGATGCGGGCATCGTCTTGAAGTTTGATTTGTTGTTGGGCTAATTCTACGAAGCGTGGGTCAGAAAGGTTTACTCCTCTGAAATCTTTCAGGAGTTTTTCTTGCCCGAAGGAGAGAGTCAGGAGGTTCTCAAGAATGTCGCGCAGGTCGTCAATATTCTCTTGGAGCATTTCCATTTCACCTTCTTGCTGCATTTGCTCCATTTTTTCGCTCATTTCCTTCATTTTCTGTCCGGCTTTTTTCTGCGACTGGGCGGCATTTTTATTTTGTTTTTGTTGAAGTTGCTCAGTACTTTTTTGCTGTTGCTCTTCTACTTCTTTGCCGTCTTGCTCAGTATCCAAAGAGGGATTGGGGTCTTGGAGTTCTTGATTTTGTTTTTCAAGCTCTTCAAGGGTTTCTTGAAGTTCTTTAAAGTCCTCATTGAGCTTTTCTTGCTCTTTTTGGAGCTGCTCTTGGCTTTGGGTATCTTGCTTATTGGCTTGCTGCTCTGTCTTTTCGGCAAGCTTTTGCTGCTCCTCGGCCATTTTTTTGAGGTCTTGGGTAGCTTGTTCGAGTTTTTGCTCGTACTGCATTTGCTTAAACATCTCCAAAGCACGCTCCAGCTCTTTTTCGAGCACCTCGTCATTTTTTTCGAGGTTTTTCATCATTTCCAGCACTTTGGGGTCAATGCGGTTTTTGTCAAGGAGTTTTTCAAGCTCTTCGTAGAGTTTGCGTGTTTCCTCGTCAAGGAGATTGTCCATAAGTTTTTGGAGCTGCTCCATTTTTTCTTTCATCTGCTCACTTTTTTCTCCAAAGCGTTCTTGCTTTTGTTGCCCCAGCTGGTTGAGTTCTTGAAGCTGCTTGATGTCCTTTTCGAGGGCTTCTCTTTGGCGCAGCACCTCTTCGATTTGCTTTTTGTCGTTATAGTCCAAGTTCTTTTTGGTTTTGAACTTGGCCTCCAGCTCTTGGAGTTGCTTTTGGAGTTCTTTGGCTCTTTGCAGCGATTGGTCTATCTTGCTTTCGGTTTGGGCGATGGTATTGTCAATGTCCTCTTTCAGTTCTTTTTCTGAGGGCAATCGGAACTGATACAAAGCCGTGCGGCTACTTTTGCGGCCATTTACACCGTCATTGTCCCATACCTGCAAGAAATATTCGATGCGGTCGCCGGGCTGGAGGCGCAGCGAAGCGGTATTAAACTGATAGTAAAAGTTCTGAATCGTTTGTGCCGGATTAATGCTGATGGGCAAGGCCGTGAAAGGGCCGTTTGTTTGCTTTTCTGATACCACACGGTATTGGAAGAGCAGCTGGCTGAGGCCGTAGTCGTCGGCAATATTGCCACCCACCATCAAATAATTGTAAAGGGCGGTATCTTGGTAGTTTTCGGCATTGATACGCGGGTATTGGTCGGGTATTACATTGATAAAGTAGTTGATGTCTTCCTTGCCTTTGCTGTGGGTATTGAAAAGCTCTACACGATAATTTTGCGATTGCATCATTTGCTTGCGAAAGCGAAACTGCTTGCCATTGGGCTTTTCGGTGGCTTGTTTGGCTTGCTCCTCAAACTGAATCAATAAGCTATCAGTACTTTGCGCCACAAAATTCCATTCTATCTGTGTGCCTTGGGGCACAGTAAGATTGCCTATGTTTTTGATGTCTTCTTTGTTTTTACCTAAATAAGACGGGTAGCTGAGCGATATACTGAAATTGCTCAAGTTGGGGCGCTCGCGCAGGGTGAGTGTGTAGCTGTCGGAGTAGAAGCCCGCCGCCTCGAAGTAAAAAGAAGGTGCTTTTTGGATTTTGCTGAAATTATAAGCAAAGCCCTCCTTTTCTTTCTTCATTTTGTAGCGGCTATTGCCCACCCAAAGGTACACCTCTTGGGGCAAGCTGGCACCTTTGAGCTGTAAGTTGAGCTCAAAATCTTCATTGCGGAAAGCCTCCAGCGAGTTGTTTTTCAGCTCAAAGCGGAAAGGTGCTTGGGGTGCAAAACTCTGATTGTAATATAACAAGCGGGTAGTACCTTCCTGAATAAAGCCTTGCCATACAAAGGAAAGCAGCAATAATAAGAGCAATGGCGGCAAGAGATAGCGAAGGTATTTACGGTTTTCGCGGAGGTCTATGGCTTCAGGAAAGCGAAATACACTCAGTTGTGCACTACGCTGCTCGATGCTGGCCAAGAGCAGGCTGTTGTTGGAGCTGGCCGAAAGGCGGCTGAGCTGCAAGGTGTTGAGCAGCTTGTCGGCTACTTCGGGGAAGTAATGCCCAATTTGTGAGGCCGCTTCCTCGTCGCTCAGGCTTTTGCTCAAGCCTGCGAGCTTGCCCACAGGCCGCAATATCCAATAAAAAAGAGTGAAAAGGCTGAGTGAAAGAAAGCTGAAAAGCAGCACCGCCCTTACTGCTCCGGGAAAGCGCCCGAAGTATTCTAAGGTATTGACAAAGAGGTAGGCTGTAAGCAGCAAGGCACTACCCACCAATACCCCTCGCAAAAGCTGATTGAGGTAATACTTCTTTTTGTATTGTTGGAGTTCTTTGATAAGTGCTTGCATAAGCTTTCTGAATTGGATTTCGATATTCTCAAAATAAACTGCTTGCTTATCCGATAGGTTTGTGCGGCTGTGAGGAGTCTATTTATTTTTTATCAACAAAATACACTACCGAAAAATCCCTGAACTGCATCGCATTGTTGGGAAAATTACGCACATAAGGCTTTATTAGGCGATAAGCCTCGTCATACCAAAGCACCAAGATGCCTGCTTCGTCCAAGAGTACCTGCTCGGCAGCTCGGAAATAGCGAAAGGCCTCTTCTTGACTTTTGGCATTCAGGCCTTTGCGATAGTAGCTGTCGTAGCGTGCATTGCTGAAGCGAGCGATATTGGGGATAGATTTTTCTGACAAGCTTTTTGGCACGTGCTGTCCCAAAAAGAGCCACAAAAAGTTTTCGGGATTGGGATAATCGGCATAGTAGGCATTGCGCGCCAGCATAAAGCGCCCTTGGAAGGAGTTTTCGAGCAGCTGCGCAAAAGGCAATACATTGATACGTACATTCACGTTGAGGTGATCTTTGAGCTGCTTTTGGATTTCTTGGGCTACATTCACTTGGCGGTCGCCTTCGGCATTTACATCCAAGCTTACCTCTGGAAAGCCCTGCCCATTAGGAAAGCCGGCTTTGGAGAGATAATACTTGGCCGAATCAATGCGCAATTCATAGCCGCGTACCTGCGAGATGTCGTAATCTTTGAATACCGGAGGAATGAGCCCATTGATACCGGCAGCCTCTCCTTCGCCATTGAGTACGAAGTCGAGAATCTTCTGGCGGTCTATGGCAAAAGAAAAAGCTTTTCGCACATTCACGTCTTTAAAAACTTCCTGCTGGTTCATGAATGCCAGAAACTGCGTGGTCATTTCGGGAGTACGCTGCAGCTCAAAGGCTTTGATTTCTCCATCGCCCTGCTTGGCGGCTTCTTCGGCTATTTCAATGATTTGGTCGGAAGGCAGGCGATACACCATGTCCAATTTTCCTTTTTTAAATTCCAACAGCTCTGTTTTCTTGCTGGGAATAAAGCTGATTTTGATGGCCTCCAGAAAGGGCAGTTGGTTGCCGTGCTCGTCGCGGCCATAATAGTTGGGGTGGCGCTTCAGGATAATACTGTTGCCATTGTCAATATTGGCTACATAAAAAGCCCCAAAACCTACGGGTTTTAGGCGGATGTCTTCACCATATTTTTCTACGGCTTCTTTCGGATAAATAAAGCCAAAAGGACGCGCCAATTGGTACAAAAGAATAGAAGAAGGGGCATTGAGTTCCAACTGAATGGTGTAGTCGTCTATTACTTTGATACCTTCCAGCGCAAAGCCGGGCTCTTTGCCTCCGGTAGAAGCTTTGTAATAGGCATCAGCACCTTTGAGGACACCTTCAAAAATAGAAAAACCTTGGTTGCTTGAAGATTGCGTACAAGCCCTCGTAAAGCAGTAGCGCACATCTTCGGCTTTTACTTCACGGCCTTTGCCCTCGGCGAAGCAGTCGGCATCTTGAAAATACACTCCTTTGCGCAAGCGAATGGTGTAAATCGTACCGGAGCTGTCTGTTTCATAAGATTCTGCCAGCGCGTTTACCACACTCAGGTCATCTTGATTAAACTTGAACAGTCCTTCAAATACCTGCGCCGCTACACGAAGCGAATATACATCGTTGATGCCCAGTGGATACAGCGTTTTGATATATTCAGATTCATTCAAGTTGAACACGCCGCCATAAGCTTTGCCGCCTTTGGCTTCGCTGGGAAGTGCCGCGCCTCCTTTTTGGGAGGATTGGTCGCCACAAGAGGCCAAGGAAAGAGCAAGCAATAAGCCCAAAAGGTGTATAGTCTTCATGAGTGCGTATATTGGGTAAGTTGGAAGCTAAAAATAAGGAATTGTGTAAAAAATGACAAATAAACATCAATCTATTTGCAATAAAACGGGGCAATGGTCAGAATGTTTGGCTTCTGGCAGCAAGAGCGCCCTTTTTATGCGTGGCTCCAAGGCAATATCGGCCAGCTGGTAATCTATGCGCCAGCCCAAGTTTTTTTCGCGTGCCCGTGCCCGAAAGCTCCACCAAGAGTATTGGTGCGGCTCAGGGTGCAGATGCCGGAAGGTATCCATAAAGCCCAATGCCAAAAACTCGCTGAACCACTGTCTTTCGGGAGGAGTAAAACCCGACGACTGGGCATTGGCCTTGGGGTTGTGGATATCAATGGCCTGATGGCAGATATTGTAATCGCCCCCCATTATGAGTGGAGGCACTTGCTCCTTGAGTTGCTGAATATAAACGTAGAAATCGTCGAGAAATTGCAGCTTAAAAGCCTGCCGCTCTTCGCTGCTCGAGCCGGAAGGCAGATAGAGGCTCATCACAGCAAAATCTTCAAAATCCGCCCTCAAGATACGCCCCTCTTGGTCGTAGGCCTCTATGCCGCAGCCATAGTGGATGCCAAGGGGCTTTTGCTTGCTCAAGATGGCCACGCCGCTGTAGCCCGGCTTTTGGGCAGGGTAGAGGTAGCAGTGGTAGCCCAAATCCTCGAAGAGCGCAAAAGGAAAGTCTTTTTCTTGTATTTTGATTTCTTGCAGGCACAAGATGTCAGGATTGCTGCCGCGCAGCCAGCCCAGAAAGTCTTTTTTGATGGCTGCCCGAATGCCATTTACATTATAAGAGATGATGGTACTCATTATGCTTGTTGAATATGCTTCAAAAATTGAAAACTTTATTCAGAAAACAAAACAAGAAGGTGAAATTTGACAAAGAAATAAGAGGAAGCGCTGGCTTTTTGAAATTCCTGCCTTGTCTTTTGTGTTCAACAAAATAGAAATGAACTGACCAGCACCATGAAAAAAGACATCATTACACTGCTGTTAGGGCTGTTGGCCATAGCCGCTTGCCAAGAGCGCAGCACAGAAAGCCCTTCCAACACTGCTTTACAAGTGCATCTAAGCCACTTTGTGGGCGAGGATACACTGTACTTAGATACCGAAGCACAGATATACAAGAATGCCTTGGGGCAATCTTTCCGACTGACTGCTTTTCGCTATTATGTGAGTAATTTCCGCCTCATCAGAGAAGACGGTAGCGAATGGCATTACCCACAGGAGCAAAGCTATTTCTTGATAGATGAGCGCCGCCCCGAAAGCAAGCAACTGCTTCTTGCAAATATCCCCGCAGGTAGCTACAAAGCACTTGCTTGGACGATTGGCGTGGACAGTGCCCGCAGTGTAGCGCCCCTCAGCCAAAGAAAGGGCGCACTCGACCCCGCCCAAGGTATGTACTGGGCTTGGAACTCCGGCTACATCTTTTTGCTTGTGGAAGGCGTAGCAGCAGCTTCTCCGGCGGCCAACCAGCGTTTTCGTTATCATATCGGTCTTTTTGGAGGCTATGAGGCAGCCCCAGAAAATACTACCTTTCGTATCAACAATCTCAAACAAGTAGTTTTGCCCTTTGAAGGCGGTCTGTCCGTAGTGGAAGGACAAATATTGGAGGCAAATGTACGTGCCGATGTACTGCAAATACTCCAAGGCAAGGAAGTGATAGACTTTGCGCGCCACCCGACGGTGATGGTGGATACCTTTTCGACCAAAATAGCCGAAAATTATAGCCTGATGTTTTCCTTATACAGTAAAACCGAGCCCCAATGAGGATTTTATTTGCCTTATTTGAACGTATTTATATTTTTCAACTCCCCTCCTTTCAAAGGAGGGGCTGGGGGTGGTTTATGTTATTTTTTCTGGCGGCCTGCACCCCTTCTGCCGAGCAAGCCGATTGGGCGGTACGCGCGCCCAACTATTTTCCATCCTTACAATACGATACCGCCCAAAATCGCATTACGGAAGAGGGCTTTCAGTTGGGGCGCTTGCTCTTTTATGATGGCTTGCTCTCGCGCGATGGCACGATTGCCTGTGGGAGTTGCCATATTCAATCTTCGGCTTTTTCGCATCATTTCCACGATGTAAGCCACGGTATTGACGACCATCTGGGCACGCGCAATGCCCCGGCCTTGCAGAATCTGGCTTTTCGGAAGTCCTTTTTTTGGGATGGGGGCGTGGCACACCTCGACCT
>DAIQNQ010000092.1:0-3590 GCA_036788275.1 Thermonemataceae bacterium | reverse complement strand
GGCTTGCCGCCCAACGATTTCAAAGACCAAGGCCGCTATGCCATTACCCTGCAAGAGGCCGACCGCTATAAGTTCAGAGTGCCGAGCTTGCGCAATATTGTACATACCTTTCCCTATATGCACGATGGGCGATTTTATACTTTGGAGCAGGTGCTCAACCATTACCAAGGCGGTGTACAGCCCGGCCCTACGCTCGACGCAGCACTTGTACAGCCCGACGGACGCTTAGGCATTGCCCTGAGCCACGAAGAAAAATTAAGGATTATTGATTTTTTGAAGACTTTGAGCGATGAGAATTTCCTCAAAGACCCACGCTTTGAAGAAACAGGTACAAGCATTGTGCGATGAGTCGCGCTGCTATGTAGAGGGCAAGCGCAAAGTAATCAAAGTACCTTGCCATAGTTCGCTTTCTATTTCGATGCTGCCGCCGAGCTTTTCTACGCTTTGCTTTACAATATATAAGCCCAAGCCGGAGCCGTCGGCAGCTTTTTCGTTGGCACGGAAAAACATATCAAATACCCGTTCCAGATAGGCGGGCTCAATGCCCAAGCCATTGTCTTGGAAGCGAATAAGCACATACTGAGGAAGATACTGAATGGAGATGCGCAAAAAGCTTTCTTCCTGAGCTGCATTGGCGTATTTGAAAGCATTGGAAATAATATTATTAAAAATGATGCTGAGGCGAAGCGCATCACTCCGAAATTCGGCTTGCTTGTCTTCTTGGGTATGTACTTGTACTTTTTGGTAATTTTCTACATACTCAAAATTTTCGAGACATTGTTGTAGCAAAGCTTTTAGCTGGATAGGCTCTGAAGCTATTTCTTGGCGGCTCACCTTGGCGTGGTTGAGCATAGAGCTTACGAAGTTGTCGAGGCGGCCAATGCTGCTTTCGATGCGACTTACGTATTCGTGCAGGTGTTCGGGTACACCTTCTATCTTCATCAAATTTACCAAACCCAAAATTGAAGCAAGCGGGGAGCGGATATCGTGGGAGGTTTTATAGACGAGTTGGTCAAGCTCAAAATTACGTTCTGAAAGCTCCTGAAAGGCAATGTTGAGATTTGCTTGCTGCTCCAGAAGCTTGCTATTGGTACTCTTCATTTGGCCTTCTTGGCGCGCCAGCTCTTTGTTTTGAGCAACGAGTTGGTAGTTGAGTGCCTTTAGTTTTTTCTCATTTTCGCGGCGCGTGGTAATCTCAAAAATGCCCAGACAAATAGCAAAAATATCTTCTTGCTCATCACGCAGCGGTTGGTAGGTGATTTCGTACCAGCGTTGCTCTCCTGCAAAAGAGGCAAATCGCCGCTCGATACTGTGTTTTCTGCCTTCAAAAGCTTGCTCTATGTCGGTAATAAGCTTGGGTATTTGCTCTTCGCTGAGCTGGGTATAAGGCAGGAGTGGGTCGCCGATTTGAACTTCCTTGTCAAAAAGCTCTTGAATCATCTTGATGGCGGCTTGGTTGAGCCAAGAAATATGCAGCTGTCGGTCAATGATAAAAACAATTTCGTGGGAGCTATCAAAAACCGCTTTCAGATGCTTTTGGGTATGTAAAAGTTGCTGCTCGGCTTGCTTGCGTTTTTGGATATTGCTAAAGCGCATGGCCAAGGCAAAAATCTGCATTTTCTTGTTGTAAAGTGGCGTGAAGGTAAGCTCATGCCATACTGATTCGGCGGTACTGGCCATCCAAAAAGCATATTCCTGCTTACAAACCTCGCCCTCCAAGACTTTGGAGAAGGTCTCGTGCCATTGTACAAAGGTATCGGGGTCGCGACAAAACTCAGCCACGGGCATTTGTACTTGCAGCTCCGTCTCGGCGATGTCGGCAACAAAGCTTTTAGCTTTTTTATTAAAAAAACGCACCTCCAAGCTGCGGTCTAATACCAAAGTGGCATCGCCGGAGCTATCGAAAATGGCTCTGAAAAGGTGGTATTCTTGCAGCTCTTGGTACATCTCTTTTTCGCTGCTGATGTCGGCAATATTACAAACAATACCCGAAAGCATGGGGTGCTCCAGCTGGTTGAGTGCCTTGAGCAAGATGTGCTTGGTTTGCCCTTGGGCGTTTTGCATTTGCAGCATTCCTTCGGCATAAGGCTCTTGCAGCTCCAAGAGATTGTAAAAAATATTTTGCAAATGCTTGAGGTCTTGGGGGGCTATCAGGTGAAACAGATTTTTGCCGATGAGGGAAGCCGCCTCAAAGCCTAAAATTTGGTGTACCGAAGGGCTGATGTAGCGAATGCTGCCTTTGCTTCCCAAAATAGCAAGCGCGTCGTAACTGTGGCTGAGAAGCGACTCGTAAAATTTTTCTACATTCATATAAAAGGAGGGCATTAAGGCAACAAAATTAGGACATTTTCAGAATAAACCGCTTCTCCGCAGTAGAAATCTCACTTGTACAAAGAAGCAAGGACTGTGGTTTTTGAACCTCAAATAATGAAAACAGAAACATAGAAGAAAAGTACAGCACTGTGCAGACAAAGCATACGTAATGGTAACACGATTTAATGATTATTTAACATACAATCTGAGGCAAGCCCCGATAAGGAAACTTATATTTGCATCCAAATATGTCAAAATAAACATAAATATCTCAAAATGAAAAAGAATCTACTCCTTACCATGC
The DNA here is from genome assembly GCA_036788275.1 of Thermonemataceae bacterium. GTDB lineage: Bacteria > Bacteroidota > Bacteroidia > Cytophagales > Thermonemataceae > DAIQNQ01. The sequence goes on along the minus strand of DAIQNQ010000092.1, from coordinate 973 downwards.
TGACAGTGCTCTTGTGCATCTTCGGAGCACAAGCAACTTGGGCACAAGGGATTACCACCGCTTTCATCAACGGGAAAGTTGTTGATGAAAAAGGAGAAGGTATCCCCGGTGCAACGGTAGTGGCCGTACACGAGCCTTCCGGCTCGCAGTATGCAACTGCTACGCTCAACGACGGACGTTTTAACCTTCCTAACGTACGTATTGGTGGCCCTTATACGATTAAGGCTTCTTTTGTAGGTACAAAAGACCAAACTATTGACAATCTCTTCCTTAGCCTCGGCCAAACTTACACGGCCAACTTTGAGCTTGCTGAAAACAGCACAGAGTTACAGGAAGTAGTGGTATCAGGCTTGAAAGACCCTATCTTCAACTCTGACCGCACGGGTGCAGGTACCAACATTACCAGCGGCCAGCTGTCGAACATGCCTACCATTTCTCGTAACTTTACGGATATGACGCGTTTGGTACCCCAAAGCTCCGGTACCAGCTTTGCAGGTCGTAACAACCTTTACAACAACCTTACGATTGATGGCTCGCTTTTCAATAATGCCTTCGGATTGAATTCTTTGCCCGGCGGACAGACTAACTCGCAGCCCATTAGCTTGGATGCCCTCGAAGAAATCCAAGTAAACGTAGCTCCTTATGATGTACGTCAAGGGGGCTTTACAGGGGCGGCCATCAATGCGGTTACACGCAGCGGTACCAACGAATTTAGCGGTTCGGCATATTACTTTACCAGAAACCAAAGCTTGGTAGGTCAGCGCGTAAGCGGTAATGAGATTCCTGTGAACAACTTCAACTTCTCTCAAGTGGGGATGCGTGTGGGTGGTCCTATTATCAAAAATAAACTCTTTTTCTTTGCCAGCGGCGAATTGGAGAGAAGAAATGACCCCTTCGGTAACTTCGTAGCCAATCGTGGCACAGACGGTGCCAATGTATCTTTGGTAAATGGTACAGCTGCCGATGGCTTGGC
>DAIQNQ010000091.1:9919-12098 GCA_036788275.1 Thermonemataceae bacterium | reverse complement strand
GACACATTCAAGCCCAAAGCCTTGGCCATGGTAATGCCTATCTCGGCAGGAGATTTTACTACGTGCAAGCCGCATTCTTCCATAATACGCATTTTGGCTTGTGCGGTATCGTCTTTACCACCGATAATGGCTCCGGCGTGTCCCATACGACGGCCTTTGGGGGCAGTTTGGCCGGCAATAAAACCTACTACGGGCTTCGTACCAAACTCTTTAATCCAACGGGCAGCATCAGTTTCCAAAGTACCACCAATCTCGCCAATCATAATGATACCTTCTGTATCAGGGTCGTTCATCAGAAGCTCTACGGCCTCTTTGGTAGTTGTACCGATGATAGGGTCGCCACCGATACCAATGGCAGTAGATTGTCCCAAACCAATTTTAGTGAGTTGGTCCACGGCTTCATAGGTAAGTGTGCCAGACTTCGATACTACGCCTATCTTTCCTTTTTTGAAGATAAAGCCGGGCATAATGCCTACTTTACACTCTTCGGCGGTAATTACGCCGGGGCAGTTTGGCCCGATAAGGCGTGTAGCTTTTCCTTTCAAATATTCTTTTACATACATCATGTCTTTCACGGGAATCCCCTCGGTAATGGTGATAATCACCCCAACACCGGCATCGGCAGATTCCATAATCGCATCGGCAGCAAAGGCCGGAGGCACAAAAATGATGGATACATCAGCACCAGTCTTATCAACTGCATCTTTTACGGTATTAAATACCGGACGCTCCAAATGAAAAGTTCCTCCTTTGCTGGGCGTTACCCCTCCCACTACATTGGTACCGTATTCTATCATCTGTTGGGCATGAAAAGTACCTTCAGAGCCTGTAAAACCTTGTACCAATATGCGAGAATTCTTATTCACTAAAACGCTCATATATGACGATTTTGAGTTGGATATTAAAAAAAACAATCTTTTTCACAAAAATAGCTGATTTTGTCTCTTCTCCAAAACATATTTTTACATTCAAAAATAAAATCTTAATTTTCCGACCCCGCTCGTCAAGCATCGGGGATTGGTGTTTCTTTCTATCAAAATAATGTTTTTATGAACTTATCCGGTGTGGGTGTGGCCTTGGTGTGCCCCTTCAAGGCAGATGTAACAATAGATTGGCAGGGTTTTGAAAAACTCCTCCAGCATACAGATAAAATAGGCGTTGATTATCGTGTGGTACAAGGTACTACGGGCGAATCGCCGACGGTTTCTTCCGAAGAAAAGCAGGCTTTGCTGCGCTTTGCTGTGGAGCACAACCCACGTAAGTTGCCCATTGTGTATGGCATTGGTGGCAACCATACAGCGGCTTTGCTCGAAACCATCAAAAATACAAACTTTGAAGGCGTGGCAGCCATTCTTTCGGCAAGCCCTTATTACAACAAGCCTTCGCAGCAAGGCATTGTGGAGCATTATCGTCGCTTGGCCGATGCCAGTCCGGTGCCCATCATTCTCTACAATGTACCCGGGCGCACGGCTTCTAACCTCAGTGCCGAAACGACCCTGCGCTTGGCCGAGCATCCTAATATTATAGGTGTGAAAGAGGCTTCGGGCAACTTGATACAATGCATGGAGATTGCCCGCCACAAGCCCGAAGGCTTTGCGCTTATCTCCGGCGACGATATGCTGAGCAATTCGATGATTGCTTTTGGAGCAATTGGGGTGATTTCGGTGATGGCTAATGCCTTCAAGCAGTTCAATGATTCGGTGCATTTGGCTTTACAGGGAAAATTCCACGAGGCCAATGCTCTGCTTTTACAACTTTTGGAAATCAACGATTTGATGTATGTAGAGAGCAATCCCGTGGGTGTAAAAGCCGCTTTACAACTGTTGGGTGTATGCGAAGGGCATGTGCGCTTGCCGCTGGTGGCCGCCTCCGAAGCACTTTCAGAAAAGCTGCGCAAGGCACTTGCCACTTTGGGCTAAGATTTGTCAGCTCGTAGCCAAGGGCAAGGTAAAGTGAAAGGTACTGCCCTTGCCCTCTTGGCTTTCTACCCATATTTCTCCTTTGTTTTTTTCTACAAACTCCTTGCAGAGAATCAGACCTAAACCTGTGCCTGCCTCATTGTCTGTGCCCTTTTGCGAGTGCGACACATCTATGCGAAAGAGTTTTTGCTGGGTTTCTTCGCTCATGCCTATGCCCGTATCAGATACGCTAATCTGCACGTAGTGTGTTTTGGGTACTA
>DAIQNQ010000091.1:0-9819 GCA_036788275.1 Thermonemataceae bacterium | reverse complement strand
GTTTGGGCGCGCGACCACGTGAGCAGGTTTTCGAGCAAGTCTTTGAGATTGGCCACCGACTTATCAAGTTTGGTAGCAAACTGTACGATTTCTTCTTTGGTGAAAGCCTCCGAGTGGCGAATCAGCACTTGCAAAAAGCCTGTGAGGGAGTTTACGGGGCTGCGCAAGTCGTGAGAGATAATCGAGAAAAACTTGTCGCGGGTTTGAATCAGCTCTTTTAGATTTTTCTGCGAAAGCAGTAATTCCTCATTCTGAAACTGGATTTTGGCGTTTTTTTCTTGCAAGAGCCGATTGGTTTTCTGTCGGTTGTAGTACAAGTAGTAAAGCAAAATCAGTGTAAATACCGCCAAGCTAGAAATCACCATCAAAGCCAAGTTGAGATTATTTTTGGCCTTTTGCGCGGCTTCCAGTTGCTCAATTTTTTTGTTTTGGGCAGCCACTTCATAGCGCGCCTCCACTTCTTTTACCTGCTTGCTGATGCGCTCATTGAAGAGGCTGTCTTGAAAGGCTGTATAAAGTTCATGAAACTCCAGCGCCAAGGCTGGTTTTTTGAGGAGCTTGTATATCTCAAAAATATCTTTGTATATCTGTGTTATCTGATATTTGGAACCTATTCCCTGAAAAATCACGGCTGCTTTTCCCAAAAAAAGGACAGCATTCTCATAATCGCCTTGCGCCTTGTGAACCCTCCCAAGACTCACAAAATTGACACCCTTACCGCTTAGATTATCTATCTTTTCGTATTCTTTCAGCGATTTCTGGTAGTACTCTATGGCCTCTTGGTATTGGCCTTTGCCATAGTACAAATCGCCCATATTGTTGTAAGCAGCGCCCACACCGTCATAATCTTGCAGTCGTAGAGAAAGCTGTAATGCTTTTTGGAGATAGCTGAGGGCTTTCTCTTCTTGGCTCAATCCGGTATAGCTCAAGGCAATGTTGTTGTAGGCTACGGCAATATTCGTAGAATCAAGCAGCCCCTCATAAATTTGCAGCGCTTGCGAAAAATATTGAAGGCTTTTGTCAAAATCCTTCATCTCGTCGTGTATCAGGCCAATCAGATTGTAGCAGGCTGCCCTGCCGGAAGCGTTTTGTAGGCTTTCATAAAGACGATGCGATGCGTATGCTGCTTCTAAAGCTTCTCTATAATTGCTCCACTGGGATTGCACTGCGGCCAGTCCATAGAGGTTTTCGGCCTCTTCAGGTGCTTTTTTGAGTGTACGCGCCAGCAGCAAGGCTTGTTGATAATACTGATAGGCCAAGGCGAAGTTTTCTTGCTTTCGATAGTAGGTAGCCAGCGCTTGGGCGGCTCTCAGCCTGCCTTTGGGAAAGGCCTGTTGCTCCGAAAAGCGCAAAGCCTCTTGCCAATAGCGTACCTTGAGGCTGTCTTCTGATGCTTTTTCAGCTTTTTGCAGGTATTGCTCTATCTGTGCCTCATCGGCTTTTTGCTGTGCAAAAGCACTCGGCAGCACAAGCCAAAGGCTGCTTGCCAGAAGCATAAAACGTATGAGCAAAGGCAGGTATAGAGGCATACTGTTTGTAAATAAGGCTTCAAATTACAGACAAAGCACGAAGAGAAAAATTTTTTGAGCGATTTTTTACTTTTTGCAAAAAAAAATCTGAAAAACTATCGTCAAAAGTAAATTTTGGCCTAAAAATCGCCAGAAATCAGAGGCAAGAAATAATTTTTACAAAAAAACTTTGAAAAATTAATCATCTTGTTTTTTTTTCGTATATTTGAATTCATTTAAAATTGAAAAGAATATGGCAGTTCTTACTCAAACCAACAAATCGAAGAATTTCATTTACGACCGGGCAAAACACCATTTCTTAGGCAATTTCCCCAGCGTTTTACCTATTGAGCAGGCCTACGTACACATCGGAATGTTTTTGGGTTGGGTTTGTGAGAATGATTTGTACAGCGATTTCTTTGAAGAAGAGGCCGCTCTCCAAATCTTGCGCTTCCGCCGCCGCCAAATCAGTTGCTCTATTTTGAGTGCCGTATGGGACGGATACCTTGGCTCAGAGCTTTTCAACGACGAAGGCAATGATTTCTGCGTGTATTACTACCAAAGTGGAAAGTACAAAAAAGACTACGAAAAGACCCTCGCTGCCAATCTCCCCTCTATCTATCACGTAGAAGATAATTGGGACAATTACGATAAACTTTGCAAGAAAATATCTGCTCGCTTCAAAAAGTGGAAACAAGAGAAAGATGGCAAAGAAGTAAGCGAAGACAAAGACGACGATTAGAATTCTCCATAACAATATAAAAAAGCCAAGAGTATTATACGCTCTTGGCTTTTTTTATGGTATCCTCAGGTACTTTTTCAGCTTTTCCCAGATGGCGAGCAGCAGTGCGTTGGCATCGGGCGAGAGCTTCCATACAAAAGAAAAAATCCCCAAGAGTATTCCTATCAAAAGTACGCGTATGCTTATCGAGGCCAAACGCAGCAATACAGAAGCCTCGCCCCAATCGGGCAACATCAAGCCCACAACATACACCACCCCCACCAAGAGCAATGCTTGCCAAGTCTTGTGGCTGAAAGGCTGCAAGCGAAACTTCCACCATAGAAAGCCAAAGCGCAAAAAATTAAAAGCTACAATCGAAAGCATGGTCGCAAAAGCAGCACCGTTGAGCTGATAAAGGGGAATGAGCAGGTAATTGCTGCCTACAATGAACAAAGCCAAAAACAGATTGGAGACTAAATTGAAACGGAAATGCTTTGATTGCAAGATAATCTCATTGTTTACGCCCATCAGCATATCAAAGAGGCGCGTAAGTCCAATAAACAACACCACATACTTGCCTTGGGCATATACGGTCCCTTGGGGCATCAGGCCGAAGAGCTGGTCAATATTGAGCCAAATAGATAAAAATATAAAAGCGCCAATCAAAAACTGATTGATGGAGGACTTCTCATATACATTTTTAATTTCTGCAAGATTGTTTTCCGCCCAAGCCTTGGCTATAATCGGCGTGGCTATGAGCGCAATGGCGCGGCGGGGAATCTCTACTACGGTGCCAATAAAGAGGGAAATCGTATAAATACCCGTTTGCTGTGCGCCCAGCAGCCCTCCAAGCATCAGTACATCTATTTGGTTGATAACGACGCTGCTTGCTCCCCCCAACATAATATAAAAACCAAACACACGCATCTCTTTGCGAAGCGATGCAGTGAAGAAAGAGAAGTCGAGCCCCAAGGCAAAAGATTTCAGTACAAAGGCAATATAAGCGCCCATCAGCAGCACTACCAAGGCATAATTGCCCACAAAAGCCCATACAAAGTCATCGAAGCTGAGCCAAGCAAAAGCATAAGCCAGTATCAAGGCAATCATACAAAACCGAAACCACACCTCTTTCAGAAAAGTAGAAGTAAAGACCTCCAAGTGGCAGCGTATATACGCCTCGAACAAGCCCTGATATACCAAGAAAATCACCAGAAAAGGTACAAAAGCATAATATCTGTTGATTTCAGGCGCTTTTTTGGCAAAAAAGGACAGCCAAAAATCAGGAAAGCCGATATACAAAACCAGAAACAAAAGCACTCCCAAAGCGCTGTATGTCAATAGAAAAGATAAAAAATTATGATGGCGACGGTCTGTACTGCGCACCATCGGAAAAAAACGATCGGCAATATGCGCTGTACCCAGCTGCACAAAAGGCGTAAAAGTAGCCCCAATGGCAATCAAAATACGATAAATGCCTATTTGCTCCTCGCTAAAAAACTTAGGCAAAAGCAGGAGCGTAATCAGTGCCCCCAGCAATACACCTACATAAGCTGCTGCCGAGGTCTTAAAACTTTGCCTGATAATCACGCCCATTTCCGATGCTTTTTTGTAGTTTTGAGGCTTCAAAGCTATTATATTATTGGCAAAATACATGAATCTTCTCAAAAAAAGCATTTGGAAAATATTGAATCTGCTCCATTTGGGCGGCAGCGTGAATCTTTTTCTCAGAAGTGCGCTCACCCAAGACGGCTGGTTTCGGAGCTACCACAGCAAGCAATCGGTAGATGCCCAAGGTGCGCCCCTGCCTTGGTGTACCTATCCCTTCTTGGATTTTATCAAAAATAGATTGCAAAAAGACTGGCTCGTGTTTGAGTACGGCTCCGGCAACTCCACCCGCTGGTTTGCCTCTCGTGTAGGGCAGGTATATGCTGCCGAGCATCATCCAGATTGGTTGCAAAAAGTACAGCCGCTACTCCCTGCCAATGCCAGCCTGCTGGCTTGTACAGAAAGCGACTATGCCGAGAGCATCCTTCGCAGTGGGCAGCGTTTTCATTTGGTATTGATAGATGGCATCCGGCGCGAGGCCTGCGCCCAATTTGCCCTACAAGCCTTGCAAGAAGAAGGCGTAATTGTGTTGGACAACTCCGACCGAGCGGCCTATCAAAGTATTTTTGAGCTTTTGAAAGCTGCGGGCTTCAAGCATATAGATTTTTGGGGCATGTGCCCTATCATAGCGGCCAAGTCTTGCACCACGGTTTTCTATCGTTCTCACAACTGTCTTTCTATCTGATTTTATTATGGCGCTTCTTTTAGCTATCGAAACCTCCACCAAAGTATGTTCTGTGGCGCTCCAGCAAGACGGAAAAGTGCTTGGACTTGCGGAACTATACCTCGAAAAATCTCACGGCGAACAACTTCAGATACTTGTCTCTCATATTTGCAAGCAAAGTGGCTTTTCCTTGCAAGACTTAGACGGCGTGGCCGTATCCAAAGGTCCCGGCTCTTATACGGGGCTGCGCATTGGCGTATCTACGGCCAAAGGGCTTTGCTACGCTTTAGACAAGCCCTTGCTGGCCATCAATACTTTGGAGGCATTGGCCTTGCAGGCTGCCCCCTGGGCAAAGAGCGATACGCTCCTCTGCCCGATGCTCGATGCCCGACGTATGGAGGTGTATTGTGCGGTATTCGATAGCCAAATGCAAGAGGTGCTGCCCACAGAGGCCAAAATTCTGGATGAAAAGGCTTTTGAGGAACTTTTGGAGCGGCAAGAAGTTTTATTCATAGGCGATGCCGTGGGCAAAACAAAAGCGCTCTTGGCACACCAAGCCAAAGCCCGCTTTGTAGAAAATATCTACCCTTCGGCCAAGCAAATTGCGCTCTTGGCAGAGGTACGCTACCAAGCCCAAGCCTTTGAAGATACCGCCTATTTTGAGCCTTATTATCTCAAAGATTTTATTGGCGCACAAGCAAAACCCAAAACCTAAGGCCTTATGAGCAATGAAATTATCAATAAAGTAGCACAAAGCAGCCTTGTGAGTTTCGACTTAGAAACACTCTTCGACAGCAGAGAAAGTATTGTTTTTGACCTTAAAGAGGCGCTTTTTCAGGGACTTATCTTGCGAGAGAAAGACTTTCGTCTTTTCCTAAAAACACACGATTGGACGCAATATCAAGACAAAAATGTGGCTGTACTTTGTAGTGCCGATGCCATCGTGCCCACTTGGGCGTATATGTTGGTAGCCAGCTATCTCAGCCCTGTGGCCAATCATTTCATCTTTGGTTCTTTGGAAAGCCTCCAAGAAGCGCTCTTCCAAAAAGCACTCCAAGCCCTCGACCTCAGCAGCTTCGACGATGCCAAAGTAGTGGTAAAAGGCTGCTCCAAAGTGCAAGTACCTACAAGTGCCTATATGGAACTAAGCCGCCTGCTATTGCCCCGCGTGCAAAGTCTGATGTTTGGCGAGCCTTGCAGTACCGTACCGGTGTATAAAAAGGCAAAAAGTTGAGTGTTTATTTTTCTCACAGATGACACAGATTCTCACAGATTAATCTTCTGTGTGCTTCTGTGCTATCTGTAAGCGATTTTACTAATAATGATTTACTCCCACTCAATCGTAGCCGGAGGCTTAGAACTGATGTCATATACCACACGGTTCACACCCTTCACCCGATTGATAATATCATTGGAGATTTTGGCCAGCAGCTCGTAAGGCAAATGCACCCAGTCGGCGGTCATACCGTCGGTACTGCTTACTGCACGGAGCGCCACCACGCGCTCATAAGTGCGCTCATCGCCCATTACGCCCACACTTTGGGCATTGAGCAAGATAGCGCCCGCCTGCCATACCTTGTCGTACCAGCCCGATTCTCTGAGGTGCTGTATATAGATGGCATCGGCCTCTTGCAGGATATGCACTTTTTCGGCAGTAATATCTCCCAAAATACGAATCGCCAAGCCCGGCCCCGGAAAGGGGTGGCGGTGCAAGATATGCTCCGGCAAGCCCAAGCTTTTGCCTACGCGCCGCACTTCGTCTTTGAAAAGGCTGCGCAGCGGCTCCACCAAGCGGAGATTCATTTTTTCGGGCAGGCCTCCTACGTTGTGATGCGATTTGATGGTTACGGAAGGGCCATTTACCGATACCGATTCTATCACATCAGGGTAAATAGTGCCTTGGCCGAGCCATTTTACATCTTCGATACGCAGTGCCTCGCGCTGAAACACCTCAATAAAAGTTTTGCCAATGGCCTTGCGCTTGGCTTCAGGGTCAGAGAGGTCTTGCAGCGCCGTATAAAACTCCTCTTGGGCATTGACCCCGATTACATTTAATCCCAAATGCTGATAAGAGGCCATTACCTCTTCAAATTCGTTTTTGCGCAGCAAGCCGCTGTCCACAAAAATACAATAGAGCTGTTGGCCAATCGCCCTGTGCAAGAGCAGCGCCGCCACCGAGGAGTCCACCCCACCCGACAAGCCCAGCACTACCTTGTCTTGGCCGAGGCTCTCTTGGAGTTGGGCAACCGTCGCCTCCACAAAGGAGTCGGGAGTCCAAGAAGGGCTGCATTGGCAGATGTCTATCACAAAGTTTTTGAGCAAGGTTTTACCCTCCAAGGAATGGGTAACTTCCGGGTGGAACTGAATACCAAAGGTAGGAACACCCTCTATCTGATAGGCTGCCACCTTCACACTCTCGGTACTGGCCAAAAGGCGATAATTGGCAGGAATATTTGTAATCGTATCGCCGTGCGACATCCACACCTGCGATTGTGGCGAAAGGTCTTTGAGCAGCGGATTGCTTTCTTCTAAAAGAGAGAGCTGTGCCCTGCCATACTCACGGTGTGCCGAGGCCTCTACTTGTCCGCCACCTTGCTGCGCCATCAACTGCGCGCCATAGCATACACCCAAAATAGGGATTTTGCCGTGCCAGTTGCTGAGGTCGAGGCTGGGAGCTTGTGCATCGCGTACGGAGCAAGGGCTGCCCGACAGGATGATGCCTTTGAGGGTGGGAGAAAGTTGGGGAACTTTGTTGTAGGGGTGAATTTCACAATAAACGTTCAATTCGCGTACACGCCGCGCTATCAGCTGGGTGTATTGAGAGCCAAAGTCGAGTATCAGTATTTGTTCCATGCACAAAATTACGAGGAATTTTTATTCTGCAAAACAAAAGCGCGGCTCTCGGCGTAAATCTTTCGACAAGGCCTTTTTCACTAAGGCTTAATTTGTATATTTGCTTATCAGTCATTCTTTACAAATATGTTTTCACTTCGTTTACTTACTTTCTACACACTTTTCTTGTGTTTTCTCTCTGTTGGGCTTCAAGCACAAGAGAATATTTTTGTCAATGACCAAGAGGCGCTTTTTATAGAAGGAGCGCTGGAGGGAGGTGTCAAAAGAGTGGGCTATGCCCAATCGCGAGGTGCCAAAAGAATCAATTTTGTAGTAGAAAAATACGTAGAGGAGCTCAAAATGTATATGCTGCGCATTCCTGATGTGAAAGACCGCTTCTACTATGTTACAATACTGCCCGACGGCAACGTGTCTTTCAAACAATATGCAGGTGTGAAGCGTACTTTTATCAAAAAAACCGACCCGGCGCGCAAGTTTGTTTGTAAGCAATTTGACGGTGCACAAGAAAGCATCTTCTTGATGGCTTCGGCAGGCAAAGTACATCAGATTTTTTATAGCTCTACCACCCTCAAGGCACGTACCGAGCTGGAAATCGTAAGCCGCAATGACGAGGAGTTCACTTACACAGTGCGCCTGCCCCAAGGCAACGAGAGTTTTACGCTGCACTGGCAGTATTGCCCCAGCGTGTCTATCAACCAAGTGGTGATTTATCGCCCCGACGATATTGCCCAGCTTTTTGTGTATCAGGCGTACTAAGCAATCCTCCCCTTTCAAAAAAGTATTATTTTTTATTGAAAATATCCAAAAAATGCATAGATTAGGCTCTGTACCTAAACTAATCTATGCATGAAAGCTTTCTTTTTACAAATTGGCGATTTCTTCGAGCAGATTATCCGCTTCGAAGAACTAAGCCTTCATTACTTATGGCTCCTTGTGCCTGTGGTATTGATTTACTTTACTATCAGCGATTTGCTCAATAAGCGCCAAACCATCAAAAATAATTACCCGCTGGTGGGGCGTTTGCGCTATTTCTTAGAATCTATCGGCCCCGAATTGCGTCAGTACATTGTGGCCAACAACCGCGAAGAGCTGCCCTTCAATCGCAGCGAGCGCTCTTGGGTGTACGCCTCTTCCAAAAAAGAAAATAATTACGAAGGCTTTGGTACCGACAAAGATGTGTACGCGCCGGGGCATGTATTCATCAATCCTGCGCTTTTCCCTTACAAGCCTCCCGTAGGACACATACACCTCAGCCAGCCCCATACCTTGCCCTGTGCCAAAGTGATGGGCTTGTTCCACCAGCGTCGTCGCCCTTTCAGGCCGCACTCGGTGGTCAATATCTCGGCGATGAGCTATGGCTCACTCTCCAAAAATGCCGTACAAGCCCTTAATCTTGGGGCAAAAAATGTAGGCTGCTACCACAATACCGGCGAGGGTGGGCTTTCACCTTATCATAGCAATGGTGCTGATGTGATTTTCCACTTTGGCACGGGCTACTTTGGGGTACGCAAGGAAGACGGTTCTTTTTCGATGGAAAAATTAGTGGCCTTGGTAGAAAAAAATCCCTTCGTGCGGGCTATCGAAGTGAAGCTCTCGCAAGGTGCCAAGCCCGGCAAAGGCGGTATCTTACCCGGCAAAAAAGTAAATGCGGAAATTGCCGCCATCAGAGGGCTGAAAATAGGCGAAGATGCGCTCTCCCCTTCTACCCACAGCGCCTTTGGCAATGTAAAAGAGTTGGTGGACTTCCTCGAAGACATCGCCGCGCATACAGGGCTGCCCGTAGGCTTCAAAGCTGCCGTAGGCAAGCTCGAAATGTGGGAGGAACTGGCCGACTTGATGCTGGCCACCAACCGAGGCCCCGATTTTATCACCATTGATGGTGGCGAAGGAGGTACAGGGGCTGCGCCACATGCCTTTGCCGACCACGTATCGCTGCCTTTTATGTTTGCTTTTCCTGAGATTTACAAAATCTTCGCCTCCAGAGGACTTAACGAGCGGGTGGTATTTATCGCCTCCGGCAGATTGGGCTTTCCTGCCAAGGCCTTGATGGCCTTTGCGATGGGTGCCGATTGTATCAATATCGCTCGCGAAGCAATGTTGGCCATCGGCTGTATTCAGGCACAAAAGTGCCATGCCAATGTGTGCCCCGTAGGCATTGCCACGCAAAAGCGCTGGTTGGTAAGCGGCTTAGACCCCGCCCACAAGTCGGTACGTTTTGCCAATTATCTCAAGGCCATCAATAAGGAGATTGTGGAGATTACCCATGCCTGTGGCTATGAGCATCCTTGCCAAATGACTATGCACGATGTAGAAGTAGGCATGGGTGAGATAAAAGCTACCAAAACGCTGGAAGACAATTTGGGCTATCAAAAAGTACCCGTACATTTTGAGGGAATGGAAAGTCTGATGCAATGCCCGCACTTGGGCGCAAAGCAAACACAAAATGTAGCAAACCAAACGATAAAAGT
>DAIQNQ010000090.1:2149-12166 GCA_036788275.1 Thermonemataceae bacterium | reverse complement strand
TGGATGGCGGCCAACATCGTATTTACGTCGTCTCTCAGCTCCAAATAATAATCTTCGTGGACTTTCTCCAGCTTTTTCATTACAAAATCTGCCTTTTTGCAAGCATACTCCGCAAATTTTTCTGCCCTGTGTGCCTTTTCTTGGAGCATTTTCTTCTGCCCTACAAAAGCCACATTTACTAAAAATGTGGTGAGAATAATCTCGCCCAATTTATCTTTATGAATCTTCACAAAACGGCTAATCTCTCCATTCCAATCGCGCATCGCCATCATCAGCCAGCCCGGTGTCTCAAAATAATGCGAGGACCTATTAAAAGTAGCCTTGATGCGCTGCGTCAGCTCTTCCCTTTTTTGGATTGTATCACTCTCATCTTCCAGAAGCTGGTGGTGGAGCTTTTTAATCAGCATCGCATCTTTGGCAATGAGCCGGAGCAGGAGCTTGTCTTTTTCCTTTTCGGGCATCGCAAAGATGGCTTCTTGCAAATCAGGACTTATCTTTTTTGACATAACGCGGCAATCAGGTTGAAGTACATCAACCCCAAAAAGCTAAAGCACAAAAATAAGCGTAGGCATTATGAATGGAAAGGCTTACACTTATCTTTCTCCAAAGCAAATGTTTGTGCTTTTGTTTTGGAGGGGGAATTGGCACCATTTTCCTTGTGGGAGTGGAACGGTTGCCAAGCCTTCATAGACCCCGTGTCTCAGGCTTTCTGGATAAGTTGATATTCTATAAATCGTGATACAAAAGTAAGTGAAAATCAGTTCCGCCCAAAGCAATTCTTTTTGTTTTCTTACAAGACAGACGAATCGCTATTTATTTGCCTTCGGGCAAGTATTGCAAAACACTCAGGCGCTTGTCGTCAAACATCTCATTGGCCACTTCCAGCAGGTCTTGCGCCGTAATACTCTGTATTTGGCTGAGAATTTCTTCTAAGCTTTCGATGCGCCCCAAATCCAAGAGGCTTTTACCCATCATGAGCATAAAGTTCATATTATTTTCCTCCGACATCGCCAGTTGCGCTATCAGCTGTTCTTTGGCTTGGTGCAGTTGCAAAGAGCCTAAGGTCTGCTCTTGCACACGCTTGAGTTCTTTTTGTACCAGCTGTATGCTTTTGGCCAGATGTTTTTTCTCTGTACCAAAAAACACCCCCCAGATGCCTGTATCAATATAAGCATTGTAAGAAGCTTCTACGGAATATACAAAGCCATGCCTTTCGCGCAGGCTCAGGTTCAGACGCGAACTCATGGCCGGCCCTCCGAGGAGGTTGTTGAGCATAAAGAAAGGCAAACGCTTTTTGTCAGCAAGGCTATAAGCCGTAGCACCTATGGCGCAGTGGGCTTGCAGGCCGGAGATTTCCTTTTGTATGAAAGAAGGCTGATAATCCGAAAAAGGCAAGCGCTTGGGGCGGGCGCTATAACGTGGCAGATATGCCAAGTAGCGCGAAGCGATTTTGAGGGCTTTTTCGGGTGGAAAATTACCCACCGAGGAGAAGATAATCCTCTCAGTATCGAGATTTTCTTGGAGAAATTGCTGAAAATCTTCTCTCTTAAAAGCGCTCACACTCTCGTTGGTACCCAAAATATTGTAGCCCAAGGGATGCTGTCGAAATATCTGCTGGTCGAATTCATCTTGAATGGCCTCTTCGGGGCTGTCGAGGTACATGGCCATTTCTTCGAGAATTACGCCTTTTTCTCTTTCTATCTGTTTTTCAGGAAACACAGAATCGAAGGTAATATCGGTGAGCAGCTCTACGGCCTTTTCGTAGTGCGAATCGAGCAGATAAGCATAAAAGCAAATCTTCTCTTTGGTGGTATAAGCATTCAGCTCCCCTCCTACGGCCTCTAAGCGATTGATGATATGGAAAGCTCTGCGCCTTTTAGTCCCTTTGAAGGCCATGTGCTCCCAGAAGTGGGCAAGGCCTTGCTGATGAGCTTGCTCATTGCGGCTGCCAATGTCTAAGACAAAACCACAATAAGCGATTTTCGTATTGGTTACTTGCTTGTGAATCAGGCGGATGCCATTTTCAAAAGTGTGAATAAAATGTTTCTCCATGCGCACTCAGTCAAAATCAGGTTACAAATGTAGGATATTTTTTTGGAAAATAAGTGCTTCGGCTCAGTACCAAGTATGAATATCCACCAAGGGCTTGGTGGGCGCATAATGGCAATCCAGAGCCAGTACTTGTACTATTTCATTTTCGGGATAGCGCAAGGCCGTGAGCTTGCCGCCAAATACACAGCCTGTGTCTATGTCTATGGCATTGTTGAGCCACTCGGCCTCTTGCACGGGCGTATGTCCATATACCACTTTGGCCTTGCCTTGGTAGTCTCTCGCCCAATTTTGGCGCACGGGCAGGCCAAAAGCATCTGTTTCGCCTGTGGTAGCGCCATACATACAAAAAGACTTGACCGCGCCCGTATTGCGTCCTTGCATCTCTTCTTTGATACCCGCATGGGCTACAACAAGTCGCCCACCGTGAAAGATATAATGGCTGCTCAGCTTTTTCAGAAAATCAGGCAAAGCCGCCCGAAAAGCCTCGCTCTCTCCTGAGATTTGGCGTACGGTGGCTTCTAAGCCGTGTTTGAGGCTGTTGTGTTTTCCTTCGAGATACTGAAGGAGTTTGTGGTCGTGGTTGCCCATCACGCAGTAGGCTGTGCCTGCTGCCACCATGCTCATCGCCAAGCGCAGCACCTTGTGTGAGGCTGACCCTCTGTCCACCAAATCGCCCACAAAAACTAACTTTCTGCCCGCAGGCGGCAACACCCGAAAGCCAAAATGAGGGGCATTTTCTTCGGCCTGCTCTATGCGATAGCCGAGTTGTAAGAGCAACATTTCCAGCTCCTCGAAGCAGCCGTGTACATCGCCCACAATGTCGAGGGCGCTGTATTCATTTTTTTGATTGACCTTGCTGCGCTCTCTTACAATGCCTTTGAGGGAGTTTACCTCCTCTTCACTTTGCAGTACATACACCTCCTTGAAGCCCCCTTGCTGGATTTTGGGCAGATTGCTGCGCAACATTTGCAGTTGCTGTTGCAGCACGGCATCGGGCAGGCGGCGGTCGCTGCGCTGCACATTGCGGGCATAGCAGAGCGCTTCGGGCATGTCCAACACGATGGCCACTACGGCACAATAATAATTTTTGGCCAAGGTGCGCAAGCTGTTGCGGGCTTTCTCTTGCAGATTGGTGGCATCTACCACTGTAAGCAAGCCTCTTTTGAGCCTTTTTTCCACAATGCTGTGCAGCAGCTCGAAGGCATCGGCTGTGGCACTTTGGTCATTTTCGTGATTGGAAACCCAAGCCCTGCAAGCATCAGAAGAGATAACTTCCGGCTTGTCGAAATGGCTTTGGGCGAAGGTACTTTTTCCGGCACTGGAAGCACCTATGAGAAGAATCAAGGCGTTTTCAGGCACTTTGAGATATTTCATGCAATAATTTTTGTGAGTAAAAATGCAAAATCAATTGCTATTAAAACCCGACAGGATTCTCAATTAAGAATCTAATAATCAAAAATTTGGGTCAAAATAAACCTGTCGGGTTTTGTTGTTTTAATTATGCCCAAATATTAAAGCGTCTAAGCCAGTTTCTTGAGCATTTCTTTGAGCTGGGCGATTTCGTCGCGCAGGCGTGCCGCTTCGATAAAATCCAAATCTTTGGCGGCTTTTTCCATAGATTTTTGGTTCTGTTTGAGCAGTTTTTCAAGCTCTTCTTTGCTCATATACGCCACCACAGGGTCGGCGGCAATACTCACCTGCTCCGGCTCTACGTAGTAACTTTTTTGCCCTTTGCGCGAATCGGCCACTTTGGTTTGCTCCATAATGGCTTCTTTCGATTTGAATATGGTTGTGGGCGTAATGTCGTGCTCCTCATTGTAGGCATTTTGCAGTTGGCGGCGGCGCTTGGTTTCGGCCATGGCGCGTGCCATAGAATCGGTAATCTTGTCGGCATACATCACCACCATACCGCGCTCATTACGGGCGGCACGGCCAATGGTTTGTATCAGCGAGCGTTCATCACGCAAGAAGCCCTCTTTGTCGGCATCCATAATGGCTACCAAGGATACCTCCGGCAAATCCAAGCCTTCGCGCAGGAGATTGACCCCCACCAACACATCAAAAATCCCCAAGCGCAGTTCTCTAAGTATTTCTACCCTTTCGAGGGTTTTTACTTCTGAGTGAATGTAGCGAGACCTCACCCCTACTTTTTCCAAATATTTTTGCAGTTCCTCGGCCATACGCTTGGTAAGGGTGGTTACGAGGGCGCGGCCACCGCCTTTTACGGTATTGTCTATTTCTTCGAGCAGGTCATCAATCTGGTTCAGGCTGGGGCGCACAAATATTTCGGGGTCTAAAAGTCCCGTAGGGCGTATTACCTGCTCTACTACTACGCCTTCGGAGGCTTCCAATTCAAACTTGGCAGGCGTGGCACTCACATAAATCACTTGATTGATGAGGCCTTGAAACTCATCGAATTTCATCGGGCGATTGTCCAAAGCCGAGGGCAGGCGGAAGCCATAGTCCACCAGCGAGGTTTTGCGCGAGCGGTCGCCGGCATACATGCCCCGTATTTGGGGAATGGTAACGTGGCTTTCGTCCACGACCAAGAGAAAATCTTTGGGGAAATAGTCGAACAAGCAGAAAGGCCGCTGCCCAGGACTGCGGCGGTCGAAATAGCGCGAGTAGTTTTCGATACCGGAGCAATAGCCCAGCTCGCGCATCATCTCTAAGTCGAACTCCGTTCTTTCTTTGAGGCGCTTGGCCTCTTCTATGCGTCCTTCTCCTTCAAAAAATGCCATTTGTTTTACCAAATCGTCTTGGATTTCGCGCATGGCTTGGTGCAGGGTATCTTGTCCTGTTACGAAGAGGTTGGCCGGAAAGATGCTGACTTCAGTCTCTTCGGCCAAGCGCTTGCCCGTGGCGGGGTCTATGCGGTGGATGGCCTCTATCTCATCTCCAAAAAAGAAAATGCGGTAGGCAAAGTCAGCATAAGCTACAAAAATATCTACGGTATCGCCTTTTACCCGAAAGCTACCTCGGCTAAATTCGGCCTCGGTGCGGCTGTACAGAATATCTACCAGCGCAAAGAGCAACTGACTGCGGGGTACGGTGAGGCCTACTCTGAGGTGAATTACATTTTTGCCAAATTCCTCCGGGTTGCCTATCCCATAAATACAAGATACAGAGGCCACTACCAAGATGTCGCGCCTGCCCGAAAGCAGCGAGGAAGTAGCCCGCAGGCGGAGCTTTTCTATCTCCTCATTGATGGCTAAATCTTTTTCGATATAAGTATTAGTGCTAGCGATGAAAGCCTCAGGCTGGTAATAATCGTAATAGGAGATAAAATATTCTACGGCATTGTCGGGAAAAAACTGCTGAAACTCCCCATAGAGCTGTGCCGCAAGGGTTTTGTTGTGGCTGAGTACCAAGGTGGGCTTGTTTACCTGCGCCACCACATTGGCAATGGTAAAGGTTTTGCCAGAGCCGGTTACGCCCAAGAGCGTTTGGGAGGTATCACCTTCGGAGAGGCCTTTTACCAATTTTTCGATGGCTTGGGGTTGGTCGCCAGTAGGCTGATAGTGAGAAACAAGCTTGAACATAAAAATACGAAGATGTATCTTTGAGAACGCTTTTGTAGGGAGAATGGTTTGGCCACCAAAGCTTTCTTTTTAGGGATAATATTCGATGCTGCGCTCTAACAGGTACATAGGCTTTTCGTCATAAAATTCTATTCTTTGTATCCAATTTTGTTGGGTATCATATTGATAAAGATAGCTGCGTTGAGAGGCGACGGTGCCGTCTTCTCGGAGTTCTTTTTCCATCGAAAGCAAGCCTCGTTCATCATACTCAAAAGTATGCTTGACAGGGCTACTATCTTTGCTTTTTTGTATAATAGTGGCGATGAGCTGCCCTTGTTCGTTGTACTCAAAGCTGTATTTTTCTTCTACCTCCCCATTGGTATTGTAGATGATTTTCTCTACAAGCAGCCTTTGCTCATTGTAGAGTTCCTTTTGGGAGGTACTCCCATCGGCACGATACGCCGCCTTTTCGATAGGCTGACCTTGGGTATTGAGCTTTTCTATCTCCTTACTCAGCAGAGTTCCATCGGCTTTGTAGAAGCTAAGCATATTTTTACTTTTAGGCGTATCGTATTCATAGCTGTGTTTTTCGAGGATTTTTCCCTCAGCATCATAAAGCGTAGCTTCTGCAAGCAGTCCTTTGTCGGTATATTTCAAAACTTTTTTTTGCAGCAATTGTGTGCCCTCTCCAAAGAAACTTTGCTCAATCAAGCGCCCTTTTTCATCATAAGCAAAAGTCTGATACGCACTTTGCTTGCCCTCTTGGTTGTAATAATGACAGGCGCTTTGCCTGCCTTTTTCATCGAAAGTCAAGGTGTAATCGCTCGCATCTGCCGCACGCAAGCGCTCTGCCTTGGTAATTTCACCAAATTTTTCAACTGCTTTGTAAGAGGTCTCTCGAAGAGATTTTACCTTGCCCAAAAGCTTGAGCGTTTGCCAGTCATTTTCTGTCGAAGAAGATTTACAAGCTGCAAGTGCCAAAAATACACAGAAAGGAAGTAAATGTCGTATCATTTTTCAATCGGTAGGTATGTCGTCAAAAAGAATAAGAAAGTAAACAGCCAAAGCTATCAATCAAAAATAAGAATATTCTTATTTCTTTCAAATAATAGGTTCACAAAATGCAGTAAGATTGAGCGAGGGGAAATGAAAAACCTTTGTAAAGAAAATCACCTTCCCCTCTTGTCAAGGAAAGGAAGGCGATCATTAATTTACTGTGAAAGATGATAATTCTATTTTTTTATGATGGCTGCTACGTGGCTGCCTTGGGCGTGTTCGAGGCGGAGCATATACAAGCCTGCGGGCAGATTTGACAGCTCAAGCCTTACTTCTTGCCCCGTTCCGGCGATTTCGACTTGGCTTTGTAGGCGTACGCTGCCAAGCAAGTCTATCACTGCGATTTGGTACTTGCCCTGATAGCTGTTCTCGAATCGCACATACACCAGCTCTGTACTGGGATTGGGATATATCGTAATCCCTGCAATTTGCTTATCCGATACTGCCAAAGGTGGCGAAATAGAGAGGTTGTATTCGCGTGTAGCGCTGCAACTACCGTTTGTTACTTGTATCGTAAAACTACTGCCCTCGGTACTGGTGGGTGTACCCGAAAGCAGACCTGTACTTGTATTGAGCGACAGTCCCGCAGGCAATGCCCCCGCACTTACCGACCAAGTGGGCGTACCTGTCAGCCCTGTTTGTGAGAGCGCTTGGCTGTAAGCTGTACCCAAAGTAGCTGCTGGCAAAGTGGCGGGATTGATGGTAATGGTAGGGCAAACTAAAAGGCTGTATTCACATGTAGCGCTGCAACTACCATTTGTTACTTGTACTGTAAAGCTAAAAGTTCCTGAGGTGGTGGGTGTACCCGAAAGCAGGCCTGTACTTGTATTGAGCGACAGTCCCGCAGGCAATGTCCCTGCACTTACCGACCAAGTGGGCGTACCTGTCAGCCCTGTTTGTGAGAGTGCTTGGCTGTAAGCTGTGCCCAAGGTAGCCGCTAGTAAAGTGGCGGGATTGATGGTAATGGTAGGGCAAGGCTCTAACTTACTTACAAAAATATCCCGCCCTCCGGCAGAAGTCAAGCTGAATACTCCTGTTCCCGGATCGAAATCTGCCGTAGCTTGAAAATATCCTGCTATATATACATTCTCAGAAACATCTACACGAAGGTCAAATCCAAAATCGTCAGATGTTCCACCCATACACCGTGCCCAGATAAAGTTACCGGAAGCATCTAACTTGCTTACAAAAACATCTAAGCCTCCGGCAGAAATTAAGTTAGATACTCCTGCACCTGGGTCGAAATCTGCTGTAGTTTGAAAATACCCTATTGTATATACATTACTCAAGTCGTCCAGCACAATACCACGCGCCTCATCACTGCTTGTTCCACCCATACGCTGTGCCCATAGAAAACTACCGGAGGCATCCAACTTGCTTACAAAAATATCCTGCCCTCCGGCAGAAGTTAAATTGAATTCTCCCGCACCCGGGTCGAAATCTACAATTCCTCGAAAATAGCCTGTTATATAAGTATTACCAAAAGCATCTACAGCGAGGGCAAATCCAACCTCATCACTTGTGCCACCTATACGCCGTGCCCATAGAAAACTACCGGAGGCATCCAACTTACTTACAAAAATATCATTGTTTCCTGCGGAAATCAAGTTAACCACCTCCGCACCTGGGTCGAAATCTACAGTTTCTCGAAAATAACCGGTTGTATAAACATTTCCAAGAATATCTACTCCAATACCATATCCAAAATCAGGACCTATTCCACCCATTCTTCTCGCCCAAATCAAGTTGCCGGAAGCATCTAATTTGCTGACGAAAATATCAGCGTCACCCGCAGAAGTCAAGTTAAGAACTGCTGCACCCGGGTCGAAATCTGCAGTTTCTCGAAAATATCCAGTTATATAAATATTCCTAGAAGCATCTAATACAATTCCAAGCCCATCATCAAATTCTGTCCCGCCCATGCTTCTTGCCCAAATCAGGTTGCCAGATTCGTCTAATTTGAGGACGAAAATATCTCCACTGCCCACAGAAGTTAGGTTAAAAACTCCCGCACCCGGGTCGAAATCCACAGTGCCCTGAAAGCGCCCAATGATATGTATAGTTCCAAAAGCATCTACAACCATACGCTGTCCCACATCATCACTTGTGCCTCCGATACGTCTTGCCCATAAAAAATTGCCTGAAGCATCTAATTTACTGACAAAAACATCTAAGCCTCCTGCCGAGGTCAGGTTAGAAACTCCTGTACCCGGGTCGAAATCCACAGTACCTTGAAAATATCCTGTGGTATAGACATTGCCAAAGATATCCGTAGCAGTACTACGCCCCTCATCATTGGCTGTTCCCCCCATACTTTTAGCCCAAACAAAACTTTGAGCTTGGGATTGTAAACATAGACAGAGCAGTAAGCAGAGCACTGTCAAAGATTGGTAAAGATTTTTTTTCATATAATGATATTTTAAAAGGGTTTTAATTTTCGGCAAAGATAAAGGCTAATGTCTAAAAATCAAAAGCCTTTGTAGAGAAAAATAAGCAATCATTCCATAGGAGCTATTTTAAAGCAAAACAGCCACTTTGTCATCAACAATTCAGAATTCAAGAGCAAAGTAAGCCATTTTGTCTTATTTTTCCGATTGGTATTCTCCTTGTATAAAGGCTCTGCGAATCGGTTTTTATGTATCACCCAAAATTCCCAATTTTATGACACTCATCAGAAGAAATCAGTTTTTGCCCGGCTTCTCTCACATGTTGAGCGACTTGTTCAGCGATTTGCATCACGACACCTTCGTGAAAAGTACCGTACCTGCCGTAAACATCAAAGAAAGCGCCGAAGGCTTCGAGGTGGAAGTAGCCGCGCCCGGCTTGAAAAAAGAAGACTTCAAAATCTCTTTGGAGCACAATATCCTCTCTATCAGTGCCGAAAAAGAGGAGCGCAAAGAGGAAAAAGACGAGCAAGGCCGCTATGCCCGCCAAGAGTTTGCTTACAGCAGCTTCAAGCGCCACTTCACCTTGCCCAACAGCGTGGACACCGAGCGCATCAGCGCCCAATACCAAGACGGTATCTTGATGGTGCAAGTGCCCAAGCGTGAGGAAAACAAACAAAAGCTCTCTCGCGTCATCAATATCGCTTAAAGCAAAAGGGCTTCGGCCCTTTTCTTGCGTTGTGGCAAAGAAATTGTTAAAAAATCTTAAAAATGCAAAACTATGAAAGGCCTTACACCATTTTCATAGTTTTTGCGTTATCAGATAGGTGTTACAAAATCTCTTAAAGACTATGAATCAAAACCTCAAATTTGTGCTTGCAGCTGTGATAGGCAGCGCACTGACCCTCTCGGCGGTGCATTTTCTCGGACTGGGAGGTAAAATCGTACGTGTAGAACATATCGAAGGTACTAACGCCCAACAAACCTTCTACAAAGACCCCAAC
>DAIQNQ010000090.1:0-2049 GCA_036788275.1 Thermonemataceae bacterium | reverse complement strand
GCCAAAGCAGGTATTCAGACGGGTGATGTAATTGTGGAAGTAGATGGCAAAAAAGTAAGCCAACCCTCGGAGCTGCAAGAAATGGTGGCACGCCGCCGTCCGGGCGATGAGGTGGCCGTACTGCTCAACCGCAACGGACAACTTAAAAACTTCAAAGTAAAACTGCGCAACCAAGAAGGCAACACAGCCTTTGTACAAAAATCACAAGGCAAAATGTCGGCAGTACTCGGGGCGGATTTTGAAAGTATTGATGCCAAAACTGCCGATAAGCTTGGGGTAGATGGCGGCCTCCGCGTACAAAAGCTCCGCGCAGGCAAGCTACAAGATGCGGGCGTACGTAATGGCTTTGTGATTACGCATATAGACAAAGTACCCGTAGAGAAGGCCGAAGATGTAGAAAAAATCTTGGCCGACAGAGATGGCGGCGTAATGATAGAAGGCTACTACGAAGGCAACAGCCGCAAGGTGTATTATGCCATTGGTTTGTAAAAGCCGCGTTTAACTACCCCTAACCCCTCCTTCGCAAGGAGGGGAATTTTTAAAGCTTAGAAAAACATGAGCTTTATTTATTTTTGTGGTTTTGCGAAAGTCGTATTTATAAAAACAAAGCCTTTGTACCTCGGTGCAAAGGCTTTGTTTTTTTCTGAAAGATTCGTTTTTTTACATTTCCAATCATTCCCTTTACTCCCTTGAAACATCCCATCAGTGCCGTCATTATCGCCTACAACGAAGCCCACATTATTGCGCATTGCCTAAAGGCGCTGCAATGGTGCGATGAGATTGTGGTGGTGGACTCCGGCAGCCAAGACGATACCGTAGCGATATGCGAAAGCTTGGGTGCGCGGGTCGTTTACAAAAAATTTGAAGGCTTTGGGGCGCAAAAGCGCTTTGCCGTAGCCCAAGCCCGCCACGACTGGATACTCTCCATAGATGCCGACGAGGTGCTTTCGGAGGCACTCATCGAAGAGATACAGGCGATTTTTAGGCAAGGGAATATCTCGGTACAGGGATTCCAATTGCGGCGTACTTTGGTGTTTATGAACCGCCCGATTCGCTCCGAGTATGGCAAGCCTTATCTGCGGCTTTTCGACAGGCGCGTGGGCAACTTCGACGAGGCCAAGGTACACGAGCAAGTAGTGCTGCCGGGCAAAAGCCTAATCCTACGCAATCACTTCTGGCATTATAGCTATACGAGTATTCAGGCCTATTTTGAGCGCTTCAACAAATATACTTCGATGGCTGCCGAAGAGCTGCTGGCACGCGGCAAGGGAAAGTCGCGGCTGATGATTGTGCTGAGGCTGCCTTTTAGCTTTTTGAAAATCTATTTCTTAGAGGGTTGTTTTTTGAGTGGTTTTCCGGGCTTTGTATGGGCGCTGTTTTCGGCTTTTTATCCGGTAGTAAAATATGTGAAGGTGATAGACCTGAAAAATCCGCTGCGTATTCAGCCACCTCAGACTTAGGCGGTACGGCCTCTTTTGCTCACTTTATTGGCGCTGATGCTGCGCTGTCGGCTGCATTTGAAGCGTTTTATCTCTTCATCGCGCTTTTGCTGATGCTTGGTACTGCGGCCTTGCACACGGGCGCGCCAGTGCTTCCAAGAGCTACGCTTCATATTGAGGCGCATGAGCTGTATTACTTCGGCTTCGGGAATGGCAAATTGGGCTTCGATGGCATCGAAGGGGGTGCGGTCTTCCCAAGCCATTTCGATGATGCGGTCTATGTCTTGCTCGCTCAATTCGTATTTTTCAAGGATTTTGCGCATACTGCTCAAACTTTTTAAGGGACATGAGGTTTGTATGAGAGCTTTCTGTGCAAGAAAATTGTTTTGAGAAAGCCCTTATTTCCGCCAAGCCATCGCAAGTCCTATGAAAAAAATGCACAAGTCGCATCTGCCCGAAAAAATATGTGTGGTATGTCAGCGCCCTTTCAGCTGGCGCAAAAAATGGGAAAAATGTTGGGATGAGGTAAAATACTGCTCCGAGCGCTGCCGCGGAGAGCGTAGTAAAACTACCAAAACGGCCTCATAAAAACATCGCAAAGCCTGCCCCT
>DAIQNQ010000089.1:8415-12167 GCA_036788275.1 Thermonemataceae bacterium | reverse complement strand
GCGTATCCAAGACCACAGCCACCTGCCTATGCCTACCCAAGGAGAATTTTTCAAGGAAGAAATAAATAATTGGATGGAGCAGGCCGGAGAAAGCCAAATTGACGACATCACGCTTATGGGGATAAAGATATAGAAAGAGAAGGATATTGGCAGTACACCTCTGATTTTGTATCCATGTAAAATAGATAATCTCTTGTACCTTCAGCTCTTTTGCTTGATTTGGCAGGTCAGATAGCCTCTTACAAAGCCTTTCCCATCAGAAGATTTTATGTCTAAATATGCACATAAATATTCTTGGCTGAGGTAGGTGATTTCTACATAACCTGTAGCAAAAGAAAAAGGGTAAGTTTGTTTCTTTCCACGGAGACTAATAGAAGCACAAAGCAACTTCCCGTACTCTTTGGGATGAACACTCACTGCGTATTTACCTATGCCCAAAACTTCTGACTGCTTGCCTCGCAATACCAGCCTAATGTAAGCGTCAGAATTGGTATATGGAATATTATAAGGCCTATCTCTGTAATTTGCCAAAGTCAGAACAAGCTCGGGATAGATACTCTCTCGGTTATCTTCTGATTTTTCACGCTTCTCAGAAAGCTCAACAGAGAGTACCGCCAACTGAAAGTCCGGCACTTGTAGGTCTTCTATTTGCAATGACAACAAAGTACTTCGGCAACTATCTCCATTGCTTTGGGGTGCTTCGGGAAGGTACTGCGGAGCTGAATTTTCAACAAATATGCTGTAATAGCTGTAATCAATAGGAACAGAGGCTTCTTTATTCCGGTCGGCTTTACGTTCAACCTGCACTTTTTGTTCCTCAGCAGGCGAATACACAAATATTAACAATAAAGGATAAACCAACAAACCCATTCCCCAAGTAGGTACTAAGATTACACCACTCACAAACTCAGGCCCTAATACTGCTACAGCCTCTCCACCTTTGGCCACTGCCTCTCGCTCTCGGAATGTCCTAAAGAAAAAATAAGTAGTTTCTAAAAACGCATAAGCTAAGGGAATTACTTGCCACCAAGCCTGCTCAAATAGCTGGTTCCAGAAATACAAGCCATACATTGTAAAATTAAGCAGTACGCCATTGACCAACAAATATCCATAGAAAACTTTATTGGTACTCAGGGCATACTTATCTGCATAGGGACTTTCTCTCATAAAATCTAATTTGGGATAACGTATCGTAAACACGCTACTTGAAAGCAAGAGTGCGTTCATTTCTACCATAAATGCCATCACGCAGCCCTCCCAAAAGTTGATTTCTAAACCCCAAAAATACATCACAAGCAATGAAACAGGTGTGTCTATAATAGCGATAAAAGCAGTAAGATTACTTTTTGGATATTTGGCAACGTTGACACTCAAAATAGCAAAAATACTCATAAAAGCCATTACCAAATAGGTAAGTCCCGCTATACCACCATCTACGTCAGGAATCTTACCTTGCAGATTGGCAATACAATAGCCCACCACCGCCAAGCCGGGGAGCAAGGCAATATTGAGATAATAAAGAAATTTAAGCGTTTTGGTAAGAGCCATTATATAAAATTTTATCGAATTGCTAATATTTTGTTTTATCCACTACCTTTATGTAAAGATATGAATAAATATATTATATCGTCTTTATGAATACTCATCTATCGCTCTATACAGATTATTTTTATAAAAAAACAAATTAGCCTTGTCTAAAGAAAGGAATCCAAACATTGAAAATCAAAGTAGTTCATAAAAAACCTCAAAAAACAACATGCAAAACCTTTTGCCATACAGGCAGTTAGACCATCACACCTAACTCCCAAAAGCCCATGCGTATTCTCCTTACCGGCTCCACAGGCTATATTGGCAGGCGCTTGCTGCCCGTATTGGTTACCCACGGCCACCATATCATCTGTGCCGTGCGCGACCCTCGCCGCTTCGACTATGAAGACTTCGACGAAAGCCTCCTCCAAAGAATAGAGGTCATCAAAGCTGACCTGAGCGATGCCGCCTCCTTGGAGCAACTCCCCAAGGATATTGATGCCGCCTACTACTTCGTACACGGCATGAGCAACTCCTACACCGATTTTTCTACCTTAGAAGACCGCATGGTCGAGAACTTCTCGGCCTACATCGCCACTACCAGCGCCCAACAGATTATTTACCTTGGTGGTATCTCCAATGCCCCGGAGCTTTCGCGCCACCTGCGTTCCCGCCTGCATACCGAAGAGGTGCTCCGCCAATCGGGCAAGCCCCTTACCGTACTGCGCGCGGCCATTATCATCGGTTCGGGCAGTGCCTCTTTCGAGATTATCAGAGATTTGGTAGAAAAACTCCCCGTAATGGTAGCTCCCAAATGGATCAAAACCCGCTGCCAACCTATCGGCATTCGCAATGTAATTGCTTACCTCGAAGGCGTGCTGCTCAAAGAGGCCTGCTACCATCAAGTGTTTGATATTGGTGGTGAGGAAATTCTCACCTACAAAGAAATGATGCTGGGCTTTGCCGCCGCCCGCAAGCTACGCCGTTGGATTTTCAGCGTGCCCGTACTCAGTCCTCGCCTTTCGGCCCGATGGCTGTATTTTGTTACCTCTACCTCTTTCAACCTTGCCCGCAGCTTGGTAGAAAGCATGCGCAACGACGTGGTATGCCAAGACAACCGCATTCGTGAGATTGTACCAATACAGCTGCTCAGCTATCGGGAGTCTTTGGACGCTGCTTTTCAGAGAATTGCTCAAAACGAAGTGGTCTCCAGTTGGAAAGACACCATCAACGGGCCTATCGAGGCCAATTTTTTAGATTTTATCAAAGTACCCACCCACGGCTGCTTCAAAGATATTCGCCGCTACACCTTCCAGCGCCCTTCCGACGAAGTACTCGACAATATCTTCGCCATCGGCGGGCGGCGCGGCTGGTATTATGGCACTTGGATGTGGTACATCAGAGGTTTTATGGACAAGCTCATGGGCGGCGTGGGCTTGCGCCGTGGCCGCCGCAGTCCCAAAGACCTTAAGGCGGGTGATGCCTTGGATTTTTGGCGAGTAATTTTGGCTGACCGCAAGGGGCGCAGGCTGCTGCTCTATGCCGAAATGAAGCTACCGGGCGAGGCTTGGCTGGAGTTTCATATCAAGCCTTTGGCTTCGGGCGGTTTTGAGCTGAGCCAGCAGGCTACTTTTCGTCCAGCAGGCTTGGCCGGACGGCTCTACTGGTATTTGGTACTTCCTTTCCACGGCTTCATCTTTCCGGGGATGGCACGCAATATCATCCAGTATCAAGAAAAAGTAGTACTTCCGGTAGAGCAAGTTTCATAACTTGGCTCCTCACGCTTGCACAAGGCACACTTTATTTTATTTTAAATCAGCACTTTGAGTGATGGATAAATTTTTTCAAAAAAAATGATAGCATTACTATTAAATTAAAATAATATTACTATCTTTGCAAAGTCAAAACATAAAATCTTTATCTCTTTGATGGTAAAAAAGGGTTTTCTTTAGGACAAGGACAATAGGTTAATAAGTAATTTTTCAAGTCTAAGCAGCAACTACTCTTTGGGTAGTTGTTGCTTTTTTTATACCCCTCCTCTTCGGTAGGCCATTGTGATAAATGTCACTGTGTTTGGCCTGCCCCAAGACTAATTTTGTATTCAATAAAAGAAAAGCAAGGGCAATGCCCAAGCACTTTACATAATTTATCAATCATTTAATCTTTCCTCTACTATGTTTGGTTTTTTCAAGAACAACAGCTACCAAAATCTTTCTGTGGAAGCC
>DAIQNQ010000089.1:4696-8315 GCA_036788275.1 Thermonemataceae bacterium | reverse complement strand
TACTATGTTTGGTTTTTTCAAGAACAACAGCTACCAAAATCTTTCTGTGGAAGCCTTCGCAGAGGGTATCCAAAAGGCCGAGGCCATCGTGATAGACGTGCGCAGCCCCCAAGAATACCGCGAGGCACACCTGCCCAATGCCAAAATCATCAATATGCAAGATGCTGATTTCATCCAAAAAATTAGTCAATTAGACCCCGAAGCGCATTATTATGTGTACTGCCGCAGCGGCGCGCGCAGCAGCAGTGCTTGCCAACTAATGTCCAAACAGGGTTTCCGCAATCTGAACAACCTCTCAGGGGGTATGATGGCATGGAAAACCAAAGGGCAAATCACCCTTGCTGAGCGATGAGAAAGCTTGGGACATTGTAGCTTATACAGAAATAGCATCTTCCCAAAAACGACCATGACACATATTGCCCGAATCGTATTTTCAACAATTACTTTCCTGAGCCTCCTACCCTCTGCCATCGCCCAAAATGACAGTATTCCCCCAAAAGGGCTTATAGACTACCTCCAAGGCGGAAGCTTGCAAGCCGAGATAAGAAATTATCTGATGCATACCGACAATCAAGACCGCCGCCTCAGCGACGCTTATGCCAATGCCTTGGGGGCGGCTTTCCAGTACCAATCTATGCGCTACAAGGGTTGGCAAGTGGGCTTTACGGGAAGTTTTGTGTATAATACGTGGTCGAGCGACTTGGGCAAACCCGACAGCCTTACGGGGCAGTTCAATCGCTATGAAATTGGCCTTTTCGACCTCAATGACCCCTACAAGGCTTTTATTGGCCGTGTAGATGAACTGTACTTGGCCTATCACTTTGGGCAGTCACTTGTGCGTGTGGGCAAACAAAAACTCAATACCCCTTGGCTCAATCCCCAAGACGGACGCATGCGCCCCAATTTTCAGGAGGGTGTATATGTAAAAATGAGCGAAATCTCCAAGCTCCAGATAGAAGCCGCTTGGATACACCGCCTCCTCACCCGCTCTACCAGCGAATGGCTCAGCGTGGGCGAAAGCATCGGTCAATACCCTGGCGGCATTACCCCCGACGGCCTGCGCTCCGAATACCGCAACAACCTGCGCAGCAATGGCATTGCTTTGGGGAGTATCACTTATCAAATAAGCCCGCAAGCCAAAGCACAAGCTTGGTATTATTGGGTAGAAAATATTTTTCATACGGCGATGCTGGAATTGGAAATGCAAAAAAAGTTGCCCGAAAGCAAGGGCATGCTCATAGGCGGACTGCAATGGCACGGGCAGCAGCAGCTGCGCGACGGCGGCAATCCCCAGAGAGAGCTTGCCTACAAACCCGACGAAAACTTTGCGCAAGCTTGGAGTGGGCGTATCGGTTGGAAAAATGCCGCGACAAGTCTTTTTTTCAATCATACCCGTATTACTGATGCGGGGCGCTTTCTCTTTCCGCGAGAATGGGGGCGAGACCCTTTCTATACCTTTATGCCCCGCGAGCGCAACGAGGGCTTTGGCGATGTACAGGCTTATAGTATCAACTGGTGGCAGTATTTTCCTAAGAAAAAGCTTCGTACAGAACTTTCGGTAGGCTATTTCAACCTGCCCGAGGCCAATGATGCCCGCCTCAACAAATACGGTGTACCGAGCTATTGGCAGCTCAATGCCCAAGTGGTATATGAGTGGCAGGGCTTTTTGAAGGGCTTACATACACAGTTCTTGTATGTATATAAAGGCCGCATCGGCGAGGACTTCGACAACCTGCGCTTTGCACAAAACAAGGTAAATATGAGCCTCTACAACGTGGTGTTCAACTATCGCTTCCAACTTTCCGGCAAAAATCCTGAAAAACCGAACCTGAATTAGTATTTTTGTAATCTTCAAAACCCTATCGGCTATGCTTTCATTTCTTTCAAAATACAAATACACCCTGCTGGGCGCACTGCTCGGTGCTGTGGCAGGCTACCTCTATTGGCAAGAGTATGCCTGTAATGGTACTTGTATGATTACCTCGCAATGGGAACGCAGCACTGCTTATGGGGCGGTGATGGGATTGCTGCTGGCGGGGATTTTTCAAAAAGAATCTAAGTCTTAATTTTTTTATAAAATACAGCAGGACTGATTTTGTTTTTTCGGGAAAATCTTTTACTTTTCAAATTAAAATATATTTGAAAATGCCTCCTAAAAGAAAAAAATCTATGTATCTTCTTTACTTAGGCTTTTTGCTGCTCGGCTTGGTACTCACCTACTTTGCTGTCAAAGATTATCGCCTCACCAAAGAGTTGCTCAAAGACGGCGCACAAGCAGAGGCGACCGTGGTAGAGATGCTGCGTACAGGAAGCACCAAAAATGGCAACCCTATGACCAGCCCCCGCTTCGAATACCAAAACCAAACCGGGCAGCTCTGCGAGTTCCGCTCCTCGGTAAGCTCCTACCCGCCGGAGTACGAAGTAGGCGAAAAAGTAATGATTATATACGACCGCATAGAGGCAGGCAAAGAAAAAATAATGAGCTTTTGGGGCTTGTATGGCCTTCCGGTTATTTTGATGATGATTGCCTCGCCTTTTTTGGTATTAGGCACGGCTTATCTGCTTTATATCAGCAAGTAAGTTTATACAGTGCTTCGTAGCAATGGTGGCGCTAAAATCTATTGCTCCTTCGTACGAATCTGAAAAAAATTCCTAAATTTGTGGTCGAAACTTATTCATCATCAGAACGTATGACCAGCCCGGGTATCGAAGTCAAGTTGCTCCCCAAAAACTTTGAAGACACCAGCATCGCTTTTGCCTCCAAATCAGACGCACAGCTCCGCAAGATGTATCTAATTTTTGCTATTCTGAACAACAACCGCCTCATGCGCTTGGGCAAATCGAGCCTGCAATTAGCTTTTCGCTTGCGATTGCCTATCAATTGGCTTGTCAAAAAAACAGTGTTTGAGCACTTCTGCGGTGGCGAAAACATTGAAGAATGCGGCAAAGCCATCCAAAAACTCGCCGAATACAATATCGGCACCATCCTCGACTACTCGGTAGAAGGCGAAAAAAACGAGGCTGCTTTTGAGGCGACTGCCCAAGAGGTCATTCGCACCATCGAAAAAGCTGCCCAAGCCACCCATATACCCTTTTCGGTATTCAAACTCACGGGC
Organism: Thermonemataceae bacterium; assembly: GCA_036788275.1. Taxonomy (GTDB): domain Bacteria; phylum Bacteroidota; class Bacteroidia; order Cytophagales; family Thermonemataceae; genus DAIQNQ01. Next base: position 5,199 of record DAIQNQ010000089.1, on the reverse strand, counting down.
ATTGCCCCCTTCGAGCTGCTCCAAAAAGTACAGGAAAAAGCCCCGCTCTCTGCCGAAGAAGAAAAACAATGGCAAAAAGTAAGGGCGCGCCTCCTCCATATATGCCAAAAAGCCCACGACCTGCAAGTACAACTCCTGATAGACGGAGAGGAGTCGTGGATACAAGATACCATAGATACCCTCTGCTATGAGATGATGGCGCGCTTCAACCAAAAGCAAGCCATTATTTACAATACCTACCAAATGTACCGCGCCGATATGCTGGGCAATCTGCAAACAGCCTTTGCAGAGGCAAGGCAGGCTGGCTACTTTTTGGGAGCTAAATTGGTAAGAGGCGCTTATATGGAAAAAGAGCGCGACCGTGCCGCAGCCCTCCAATATCCCGACCCTATTCAGCCTGACAAAGCTGCCTGCGACCGAGACTTCGACGCGGCAGTGCGTTTTTGTATGGAAAACATTGCTTATATGGGGCTTTGTGCGGGTACACACAATGAGCAAAGCAA
>DAIQNQ010000089.1:0-4596 GCA_036788275.1 Thermonemataceae bacterium | reverse complement strand
CCTTCTCATCTCTTATCTATTCATCAATTACTTTATGATAATGAAAACTTTTAGAGCTTCTTCTTTCCTATTCCTGCTTGCAGGTATCTTACTTTTAGGTGCTTGCGGCAAGAAGAAATCACCTTCGCATCTCAAGTTGGTACCTCAAGAAAGTATCTTTGTACTGGGCCTGAATGTAAAGCAGTTGGCTACCAAATCTATTCGATTGGATGAGCTTTTGAGCGAGAAAAATCTTCGCGAAATGGGCAATAGCGAACAAGAAGCCAAAAAAACAGCCAGTATCGCCAAGATGATACTGGGTTCTGGGGTAGATTTTCTGAACAATGCCTACATCTTTATCAACAAGAAGCAGCATGTAGGTTTGGCCTTTGCGCTCGAAAATGAGAAAAGCTTTGAAGAATTTCTCCAAAACAAAGAGTTTTGGCAAGAAAATGCTTCCGACAAGCAAGCCTTCGAAGTAAAGTCTGAGAAAGACCTTAAATATGTTTACAAAAAAGAAGTAGTACTTGCCTGGCGCGACAATGTGGGCTTGTTGTATGTTACGGAAAACAGCGTAAACAAAGTTGATGAGCAGAGCATCGTTCAGGAAATAAGCGCTTTGTTTGAGCAGCAAGATAGCAAGAACTTAGAAAAACAGAATGAGCAGTTTAGAGAAGCCAACCAACAGGGCAGCGATGTATTTGCTTGGCTCGACCTCCAAAGCCTGAATGCACTCAGCCCCCAAATGGGCGTGCTTGGCCTAAACGATATGTTTTTCACTTTTAATACCGATTTTGAAAAAGGAGAAATCCTCTCCAAAGCCCAACTCAGCATGAGCGAGGAATACGCCAAAATTGTGGAGCAAGTCTCCAAGGAAGGTATCCAAAGCAATTTGGCCGGAAATATCGGCATCGAAAAGCCCACCTTGGCGATAAGCCTTGCCCTCGACCTCCAAGGTCTCAAAAAAGTGCTGGAAGGCAAAGGTCTTTTGAGCTTATTGAACATACAGCTCCAATCGCTCAATCTTACTTTCGATGATATTGCCCAAGCCCTAAACGGCGAAATACTGCTGGCAGCCCAGTCGCTTAATATGCAAAATGGCCTTCCCGAACTGATTATCTCCTTGGGTGTCAATGATGAAGCTGCCTTCGACAAGTTATTGACCAAGGTGGACGACCAGAAGATTCTTGTAAAAAAGCAAAATGTTTATGAAGCCCTCGGAGGCAGTGGCTATGTGGTACTCAAAGACAAGGCTGCCTATATTACACCTTCCAAAAAGCTCAAAGACAGCATCTTGAATGGCGAAAGCAAATTAGATAAAGACTTCAACAAAGCCACAGGCAAGGCCATGATGGCCGCTTATTTTGGCGAATCTTTGGCAGGCGAAATTGCCCTGCTCAGCGGCTCGCTCGCTCCTTTTTCTCCTTCACTCTCTCCAAGCAAAGAAAGCTCCGTCGAAAGTTCACAGTTCAGCATTAATAAAATTAAAGGCAAAGTAATCTCCATGCAAGGCAATACCCAGATGAAAGACAAAAGCAGAAATGCCCTGCTGGTACTGATAGACGAAGCCAAAAAATCTGTCAAAGAATTGGAAAATATGCCTCAACAGTTTGACTCCTTCGGCGGCGAAGAAGATATTGACAATACCGATGCCGCAGAAGAAGGTGCTTTGGTAGAGGAAGACCCTTTGTAGAATATGTTGCAAGAAATCTGCCTTGATGAGATTGTACCTGCCCCCTTGGCTGGTACAATCCTTCCTCGTTCTGATATATGGCATCAAAAACCTCTATTCCATAAGAATAAAAAGTACCTGATTTATGCCCCCTCCGGAAAGGGAAAATCCACCTTCATACACATTATTTATGGTTTGAGACAAGATTTTAGTGGACAAGTGCGCTTCGACCAAAGCCCCGCCACGCGCACTCCCCAAGAATGGGCACTGCTGCGACAGCAATCGCTCTCGGTTGTATTTCAGGATTTGCGCCTTTTTGCCGAGCTGACCGCCTGGGAAAATCTACAAGTGAAGGCTGTGCTCTATCCCAATAAGGTACAAGAAGAGCTGACCCACATGATGGAACTGCTGGGGATTCTGCACGTCAGAGACAAAAAAGCAGCACAGCTCTCTTATGGAGAGCGACAGCGCGTGGCCATCATCAGGGCTTTGATACAACCCTTCGACTTTTTGCTACTTGATGAACCTTTCAGTCACTTAGACGAAGGCAATACACGCAAGGCAGCCGCCCTCATCGAAGAGAAAAGGGCAGCGCAAAAAGCCGGGCTGCTGATGACCTCGCTCGGCGATGAGTATGTGAATGATTTTGATGAGCGCCTCCTGTTGGGCTAAGCTACTCAGGAATGCCCACACAAAAGCCTCGATGGTCTATACGAATAGGGTAGCTTTGGGCATCGGGACAAGCAGAAGCATCTGCCACACGCCCCGAAGACACCTGAAAGCGATAGTGGTGCAAAGGGCAAACGACTTCGGCAAAATCGTTGAGCCAACCCTCGCTCAAAGAGGCTTTCCGATGGGGACAAGCATCTTGCAATACAAAAAAGCCTTCGGCAATGCGTACCAAACAAAGGCGCAATCCTCCGGCTTGGATGGCACGCAGGCTTTTTAAAGGAATTTGCGCTTCGGCATCTTCCAAAGTTTTGAACAATCGGTACCACGCGAGCTTATGCATAAATCAAAAAATGTTTTAACTTACAAACATATTACATCAGATATTTCCACACAAAATCGAAAAAATATTTGCTTTATACAAGTTTTAAGTAAATATTGCAGTAAAATAGAAAATATAGGACGCCCATAGATAAAAAAATATCTTTTTTTTACTACAATTATCATTTAAAACATTACATTTACAGAGTAAAAACAGCAATGTTGAGGAATATGAGGGTAATCTATTATTTAATCAGTTTGGGGTCTTCTTTCTATGCTAAGTAACGAATTTATCTTTTTCTCGGGCTTTACGCTCTTTATACTCTTGGTATTACTATTAGATTTAGGCGTTTTTTCACGCAAGAATCACATTATTTCTTTCAAAGAAGCAGCCGCTTGGAGTGCCGTATGGGTAGCTCTTTCCGTGGCTTTCTACTTTGTAATTAAATATCATGGCGACCTCATACACGGTGTAAACACCTACGAGGAAGTGGAGCGCATCACCGAGCTTTATTCTCCGGGCGAGGTGGAGCTGGTGCCGGGCGACTTCGAAGAAAGTGTAAAGCGCTACAAAGAAAACATGGCGATAGAGTACATCACAGGATATTTGTTGGAATACACGCTGTCTGCCGACAATATTTTTGTAATGATTATGATTTTTGCTGCCTTCGGCGTAAGAGAAGTCTATTACAAAAAGGTGCTCTTTTGGGGTATCTTGGGCGCTTTGGTGATGCGCTTCATTTTCATCTTTGTAGGTTCCGCCTTGGTCGTAGAGTTTCACTGGCTTTTATGGCTTTTTGGTGCATTCTTGGTGTATTCGGGTGTCAAAATATTTTTTGATAAAGGAGATGAGGAAAAAATAGAACCACAAAAGCACCCTGTTGTGCGCTTGGCTTCGCGCTTCTTCGCAGTGTATCCACGCTATGTACGCGACCACTTTTTTATCCGACGCAAAGGCAAGCTGATGATGACACCTCTCTTTTTGGTGGTGTTGATTATCGAATTTACAGATTTGATTTTTGCTGTGGACTCTGTACCGGCAGTATTCTCTGTAACCAAAGACCCCTACGTGGTATTCTTTTCCAATATTTTTGCCATTATGGGACTGCGTTCTATGTTTTTCTTCTTGTCGAATATCATGCACCTTTTCCACTACCTCAAGTTAGGGCTGGGTTTTTTGCTTACTTTTATCGGATTCAAAATGATATTCAATGAATGGCTCCAAGAGGTAGGCTTCAAGAGCATCTACTCTATCTATATCATCTTAGGAATCCTGACTGTCAGCATCGTAAGCTCCTTGCTCTTCCCCGTTAAGCCACCTCAAGCAGTAGCCCTGAGCGACCAACCTGAAAAAGTAATAGAATAAGCCAGTCATTAAACTCTCTCGATATGTTCAAGTCAAAAAAAGTGCTTGCCGTAGTGATTATCAGTCTGCTCGTATTGGTAAGTATCGGCTTTTACTATGTATTTGGGGATTATAGCGAGGGCAAACGCTCCGGCTATTTGCTCAAACTCAGCAAAAAAGGAGTAGTTTTTAAAACTTACGAGGGCGAATTGGTACAAAGCGGTACCGAAGACAACCAAATGGTGCTTACTCCCAATATGAAGTGGCAGTTTTCGGTAAATGCCGGCAACACTGCTCTGATAGAAAAAATGGAAAATTTAGTGGGCCAGCCTGTGCGCGTGTCCTACAAAGAGAAGTTTACACAGTTTTCGTGGCGTGGCGATACCAAATACTTTGTATATGATATTACACGAGATGGCGAGCTGCCGCCTCTGAAAGAAAAACCTGTCTTCAAAGAGGGCCAAGAGCCTAAAAGATAAATATGAATTGCCTTCTGCTTTAGCTAAGTCTATTGTAAGAGCAATCCCCCTAAAAACTCAAGAACCTCCTCCATATACAAAGGCAGTGGGGGCTTTACGGCCTATACCAACAAGCTCATTGATGTAAAACA
>DAIQNQ010000088.1:7296-12282 GCA_036788275.1 Thermonemataceae bacterium | reverse complement strand
GTATAGCCGGCGAGGGTTTTTGTTTCCTCGCTCAGTTGCCACTGCATCAGTGGATAGTCTTCTTCATAAGTAAGACCATTACCAAGATTTTCTGTAAAAAAGGTGAGTTTGCCGCGCTGAGGGTATTGGTGTACGATGACTGTGCTATTTTTATCGACACCAAAAGCTCGGCGATTCATCTGAAAGTTGCTTCCTGAGCGCATTGCCTTGAGCATTTGAGCCTGCATAGTAGAATCGCCTTGGCGACGTATGGGATCATAAAATACGGAATGCTTTTGAGAGAAGTCTAAAAGCATGGTATCTAAATCCATTTGGGTAGGCCGGAGACTATCAAAAACTGCACTAACCTTGTAAAAAGCCCTGATTTCTGCTTGGCCTAATTTTACTTGTGCAAAGCTCACTTGCACAAATAATAATATGGAAAAGGTGAAAAAAAACGATAGTTTTTGCATAAGAAGTAGATATTTAGGTGTTTGAGATGTTTGTTTTTCAGTAAAGCAAGTTAAAAATATTTTGCTTTCAGGTGTATTTATTTTCCTGTTTTTTTGAGTGTTTGCTACTATGAAAGCTAAGAATCTTTCAGAAGTATTCCCTTTGAGGTTCAGACCGCTCCCCCCACAAAAAAATTTGCCTTAGCGCCGAAATTTTCTAATTTTGCCAAAAAATTTACCCTTTTCCAACGTGCATCTTTCTCAGTTCAAGAATATTTACTTTTTGGGTATCGGTGGCATCGGCATGAGCGCTTTGGCACGCTGGTGGGCTGCCCAAGGCTACCAAGTGGCCGGCTACGACCGCAGCCCCAGCCCCCTTACCGAGCAGCTTGCCCAAGAGGGTCTGCACATCAGCTACCAAGAAGACCCCGAAAGCCTGCCCCCCAATTTTTTGCAGGCACAAGAAACGCTGGTGGTTTATACCCCCGCCATTGCCCCGGAGCAGGCACTTTTGCGCTTTTTCCAAGCCCAAGGCTACCGCCTGATGAAGCGCGCCGAGGCATTGGGACTGATTAGCCGGAGCTATTTTACCATTGCCGTGGCGGGTACGCATGGCAAAACCACCACCTCGGCCATGGTGGCGCACCTGCTCAAACACAGCGGTATAGCTGTCAATGCCTTTGTAGGTGGCCTGATGCAAAACTACCAAAGCAATTTGCTCATCGGCAGCCCTGATGCACCTTTGGTGGTGGAGGCCGACGAATACGACCGCTCTTTCTTGCAGCTGCATCCTGATATAGCCATTGTTACGGCTACCGATGCCGACCACCTCGACATCTATGGCCACGAAGAGGCGGTGCTGGACTCCTTCAAGCAATTTGTCCAAAATATCAAAGCAGGAGGGAAGCTCTTTGTGCGACAAGGCCTGCCCGATTTGCGCAGCGAAAAAAGCAAACTTACAGAAATAAAAAACTTTGAAATAGAAAGTGGAGATTATGCCCTGAAAAACCTGCAAATACGCGACAATGCCCTGCACTTTGAGATACACAGCCCCAAGCAGGTACTTGGTGATTTGCACTTGCACCTACCCGGTGCGCACAACCTGCGCAATGCCCTTGCCGCAGTGGCTGTGGCCGAGGCGATGGGGCTTTCGGCAGCGCAGATTCGTGCCGGATTGGCCAGCTTTGGGGGGGTGAAAAGGCGCTTCGAGTATATTTTCAAAAGTAGCCAAAAGGTGTATATAGACGACTACGCCCACCATCCCGAAGAGCTAAAGGCGCTTTTGCAGGCGGCAAGGCAGTTTTATCCTGAGGCGCGCATTGCTTTGGCCTTTCAGCCGCATCTCTTCTCGCGCACCCGCGATTTTGCCGCTGCCTTTGCCGAGAGCCTCGCCTTGGCCGATGAGCTGTATTTATTAGAGATTTATCCGGCACGCGAAGAGCCGCTTCCGGGCATTACGGCGGCTTGGCTTTTGGCACAAGTGCCTTTGGCAGACAAACATTTGGTCAGCAAAGAGGCGCTTCCCCAACACCTCGCCGAAAGCCGCGCCGAGGTGCTCATTACGGCGGGCGCAGGCGATATAGACCGCAGCATACAGGCCATTGCCGAAGCCTTGGCACAAAAAAACAGCTCTTATGCTTAAAAAGGTACGATTCAAGTTGGCCGCCAAAGTGCTTTTTGCATCGCTCATTGCTTTTGCAGTAGCGGCCTTCTTGCATTATCGCTATGAAGCCTTGGCCTGCCAACATATCAAAATACAAATAGACCACCAAGCCGGCAACTACTTCCTGAATGAAGATGACCTGCTGCAACTGCTCACCAACAATGGGGAGGATTATCTGATAGGCCAGAAGTTTAAAAATATAAATACGAAAAAACTTGAACTTCGTGTAAAGAATCATAAATTTGTTAAAGATTGCCAAGTATATCGCAGCTTTCGCGGCGACTTGGTGGTAGAAGTAGTACAAATAGCGCCCATTGCCCGCTTTGTAAGAAAGCAAGCACGCGATTTTTATATTGATGCGCAAGGAAGCATTATTCCGGTATCTGAGCGCTTTACGGCAAGGGTATTGTTGATTACTGCTGATAAGATGCCAGAAATACCTGACTTTGAAATAGACAGGTATGACAAAAAAATATTAGATTTAGCCAATTTTATTGCACAAGATGAGTTTTGGCGTGTGCAAGTTACCCAAGTGCATATCAATACGCAGCGTGAAATACTAATTTATACCCATCTGGGCGACCAAGAGATACTCTTCGGGCAACCTGAGCAGTTGGAAGAAAAATTTCGTAAACTGAAAATTGTATATGAAACTATTTTCCCTCAAAAGGGCTGGAATACGTATAAAAAAGTAAATTTGAAGTATCATCGTCAAATTATTTGTGAATAAACCTTATGTCAAAAGATAAAATCGTTGTGGGCTTAGATATCGGCAGCACCAAGATATGTGTCGTAGTAGGGCGTTTGAACCAAGACAACAAAATAGAAATTTTGGGTTTGGGGAAAGCAGAATCCGAAGGGGTGATCCGAGGGGTAGTAACCAATATAGACAAGACTGTTTTTGCGATTAACCAAGCCGTACAAGAAGCCGAAAGGCAGTCCGGTATCAATATACAAGTAGTGAATGTAGGCATTGCGGGGCAGCATATCAAGAGCATTATGCAGCGCGGCAGTATCACAAGGCAATCCACCGAAGATGAAATCTCGATGGACGATGTGAACCGCCTCATCAATGATATGTACAAAGTACCTACGCTTGCCGGCAGCGAGATTATCCACGTAATGCCACAAGACTTTATTGTGGACAGCGAGCGCAATATCAAAGAGCCGGTGGGCATGTCGGGCGTAAAGCTCGAAGCTGATTTTCATATCATTACGGCACAAACTACTGCCATCAACAATATCAAGCGCTGTGTACGCAAAGCTTCTTTAGAAATTGACAACTTGATACTTGAGCCCATCGCTTCCAGTATGTCGGTACTGCGCGATGACGAGCTTTCAGAAGGCGTATGTCTTGTGGATATTGGCGGAGGTACAACCGATGTAGCTATTTTTTATGAGAACATCATTCGCCATACAGCCGTCATTCCCTTTGGTGGTTCTATCATTACCTCTGATATCAAGCAGGGTTGTATGGTGATGGAAAAGCAGGCCGAACTACTGAAAATCCGCTTCGGCAAGGCGATGCCTGAGCAAGCCCAAGAGCACGAGGTGGTATCTATTCCCGGCTTGCGTGACCGTGCGCCCAAAGAAATTTCTGTCAAAAATCTGGCACGCATTATCGAGGCCCGTATGATAGAAATCATCGAAGAGGTACACCGTGAAATATTGCGCTCAGGCTACGAAAAAAAGCTTTTGGGAGGGATTGTACTTACCGGAGGTGGCTCGCGCTTGGCAGGCTGCCAAGACCTCTTTGCCTATATGACAGGCATGGAGGTGCGACAAGGCTTTCCTACCGAATATCTCGGCAGGCACAATATTGAGTTGGTAAAAGAGGCCATGTACGCTACCTCGGTAGGCTTGGTGGTGGCGGGCTTCAAAGCTTTGGACTACCGCGACAACCTCTACGCCCAACGTTCTAATGCGACTACCAGCAGCAACCCTACGCCTCAAAGCGTAAAAGCTGCCAAAAAAGAGCAAAGCTCAGATATTTTTAAGCGCATCCTCGAAAAGACGCGCTCTTTGCTCATAGATGATTTTGACGACAAAGAGGGCAATTATTAAATAGCTTATTTTGTATATTCTTCTGCTTCTGTACTTACAGGGGCAGAAGCTTGTTTTTTTAGTACATATTCCATCCAAAAACGTTTAATGACCAATACCCATGGGAAGAGCCTTTGAATTTAGAAAAACCCGCAAAATGAAGCGGTGGGGGCAAATGGCCAAAACTTTTACCAAGTATTTTCGAGAAATCGTAATGGCGGTACGTACCGGAGGAGCCGACCCCGATATGAACTCGCGCCTGCGGGCCATCTTACAAAACGCCCGTGCCGACAATGTGCCCAAAGACAATGTGGAGCGGGCTATCAAGAAGGCTTCGGCCAAAGACCAAGAAGACTACAAAGAGATGGTCTATGAGGGCTATGCCGCCCACGGCGTGGCCGTAGTGATAGAATGTGCTACCGACAACCCTACGCGCACCGTAGCCAATATCCGTAGCTATTTCAATAAATACGGCGGTAGCCTTGGTACTACGGGTTCTTTGGACTTTCTCTTTGAGCGCAAGTGTATTTTTAAAATTGCCAAAAAAGCCGGCATCAACTACGAAGAGCTGGAACTAGAGCTAATAGACTATGGAGTAGATGAGCTGGGCGTAGATGAAGAGGAAGTGATTCTCTACGGAGGCTTTGAATTCTTTGGCAAAATTCAGAAATATTTAGAGGAAAATGGTTTTGAGGTAATCAATGCCAATTTTGAACGCATCCCCACTGACACCAAAGAGTTAGATGACGAGCAAGAAGCCGAGGTGATGAAACTCATCGAAAAAATGGAAGAAGACGACGACGTGCAAAATGTATTTCATAATATGCGCTAATAAAAAACCCCTGACAG
>DAIQNQ010000088.1:0-7196 GCA_036788275.1 Thermonemataceae bacterium | reverse complement strand
TCCCAATGAAGGAGGCTTGCTGCAAAGATTCGGACAAGGCTGCATGTGGTTGTACACACCGCTGTCGTCATCGTCATCGCCGCCATTTTCCTGCAATTGGATGTTCGGATTGATGAGGATGTCGTTGTTTTCTTTGTCGGTACCCACAATCACAGCGCAGGTGTTGTCGTTTTCATCTCGCCCAAAATACATACGTACATTGGTCGCATAAGAGAGCAGCGTTTCTAATTCTTCGCGGGGAATCAAGAAAGCATAAGGAAATTTTAAATTTTCGGGAGACTTAGAACCTTCGTTATAAGGTCTCACGAACTCGCGGTAGGCGGCAGTCCATTGTTTGGCCTGCTCTACGGGTACAGGTGTTGGTTTTTGAGGCATAATTTACAATTGTTTTTTAGTAAAAAATAATAGTTCCAAGATAGGTCTTTTGGCTTATAAATCAAAGCTTTCTGCCTGTTTTATTCCGATATTTTTTGTAAAAGTACTTCAATTATTTCGCTGTTTTCACCTTCTTTTTTGGCCAATAGCAGGGCTTTTTCAGCCCAAGTTTTGGCCTTTTCTATTTCTCCTTTCTTAAAATACAAATGCGCCAAAGTAGCAGTATTGGCAGCTTCGGCTTTGAGGCTTACAGAGCGCTCTGCCCAAGTGATGGCCTTGTTAATTTGGCTTTTGTCATTTTCGTTTTCATAATAAAACCATGCAAAGTTATCAAGCACCTCCGGCGCTTGGCAGTAGCGCTCTAAGTATTGGTTGTCGGCAGGCAAGGCTTGTGGGCGATGTTGATAATAATAAAACTCTACCAAAGCCTTGAGTGCTTCATTTTGGTCTTTGGCCGACAACTTGGGTAAATCTTGCAAGAGGCTTTTGTAGGCGGCCTCGTTTTGGGCTTTGCCAAGCGCCGAAGCTTCTGTTTTGAGCACCTGGCCGAGCCATTCCTCAAAGGCAGCCTGCCCGCTGTGGCTAATGACACGCGCCCGAAAGCGATACAAATACTGAAAAAGCTCCGACTGAGTACTCTCTACAAATAGCTGCGCCATCGGCCAATGCTCCGGCAAAGGCCAGTCTGTTTTTGCTACTTGTTGCCAATATAATGAAGCAATATCCTTCGCTTGAGCATATTCATTGGCATTGTAAAGTGCCAAGGCTAATTGGCGAAGCAGGAGCGGGCTGCGCTGCCCTTGTCGGTAGGCTTCTTGGAGCGACTGCAAGCCACCGCCTTCTACAAGTGGCCGAGAAATCTGTAAAAACATTTCGGCAGGCATCGCTCCGGCAAAGCGATGCTCCAAAACCCCCTCCGAAGAAAAATACAAGAGGGTAGGATAGGCCTTTACATACCACTGCTTGCAGAGGGCAATGCCTTCGCCTTTTTCGGCATTTATTTTATAACTGATGAAATGTTGGTTGAAAAAATCGCCTACCTGTGCCTGTGAAAACACCTCTTTGTCGAGCCACTTGCAGGGGGCACACCAAGTGGTATAAACATCTACAAAAACTTTCTTTTGCTGCTTTTGCGCTTCTTGCAGCGCCTCTTCCCAAGTGCCTTCAAAAAAGATGATTTGTGCCTGCCCGAAAGTGGGCAGCAGCAGGTACAAGACAAAAAATATCCAAGAGATGGTTTTCATGGGAGTAGCTTCAAGAAATAAATTTACCCATAAATCGTTATAAACACAATCGAAATCTTAAAACACTTACACAACATGAAGAAAATCTATCTTTGCTTATGGCTTCTGGCAAGCAGTGCTATGCTGTATGCACAAGAGGCATTTCAGTACCAAATGCCCCCGCAGGCAATGGCAGACCTTGCCGATGCGCCCTCTACGCCACAAGTGAGCTTTGATAACCGCAGGGACATGATGCTTCTCTTGGAGTTTTCCGAAAAGCCCAGTATTGCAGAGCTGGCGCAACCGGAGCTGCGTATTGGAGGCTTGCGTATCAACCCTCAAAGCAATGGCCTGAGCCGTGGCCGCGCTTATCAAAACTTTAAGCTGCGCAAAATCAAAGGGCAAGATGAAATCAATATCAAAGGCCTGCCCCAAAACCTGCTGGCCTCAGAAGTAAGCTGGTCGCCCGACGACCGCAAAATTGCCTTTGTACATAGCACAGGCCAAGCAAGACATTTGTACATCATAGATGTGGCTACTGCTACGGCTACCAAGCTTTCAGAATTGGCATTGAATGGCGTGTTTGGCACCTCTATGGAATGGCTGCCCAATAGCCAAGGCTTGTTGGTATATGCCGTAGCGGCCAACAGAGGTGCTGCTCCACAGGCCAATCCTGTGCCCCAAGGCCCTACCGTACAAGAAAATTTGGGCAAGCAAGCGCCTGTACGTACCTATCAGGATTTGCTCAAAAATACTTATGACGAAGCGCTCTTCGATTACTACGGGGGTGGGGAACTGTGGCAGGTGGCACTGAACGGCCAAGCCAAAAAGCTGACCGAGCTTGCTGTGCTTTCCGGCTTTGGCATCTCGCCTGATGGCAAATACATTTTGGCAGAGCGTATGCAGAAGCCCTATTCGTATTTAGTACCTTATTATGGCTTTCCGCGCAGGGTAGAAATTCTTGATAATGAAGGAAAATTGGTAAAGCTGATGGCTGCCCTGCCCTCGCAAGAGAGCGTGCCTGCCGGCTTCAATGCTGTACCTACCGGACAAAGAAATCATAATTGGCGACCTGACCAACCCGCTACTTTGTATTGGGTAGAGGCTCAAGACGAAGGCAACCCCAAGAAAGAAGCTGTCATCCGCGACAAGGTCTTTACTTTGGCTGCACCCTTTGCCGCTCCTGCCCAAGAGTTGGCCGCCTTGCCTTTGCGTTATAGCCGCATCTTGTGGTCGGGCAATCAGCTGGCTTTGGTGTACCAGAGCTGGTGGGCAAGCCGCAAGGAATTGGTGTGGCGCTTGCAGCCCAACAAGCCGCAGGCCGCTCCGGTGGTACTTTTTGAGCGCTCTACCGAAGACCGCTACAATGCTCCGGGTAACCCTGTAATGCAGCGCAACCAAGCGGGACGCTCTGAAATTTATACCGATGGCAAGAAAATCTTCTTCTTCGGACAGGGAGCTTCTGCCGAAGGCGACCGCCCCTTTGTAGATGAGATGGATTTGAATAGCAAAAAAACAACAAGACTGTGGCGCTCGGAAGCTCCTTATTACGAAAGCCCCGTAGCCTTTTTGGATTATAAATCGCTCAGCTTGGTAACACTCCGCGAGTCGGTAAGCGAAAATCCCAACTATTGGATTCGTGAGCTGCGCAAGCGTATTGCACCCATGCCACTTACGAGCTTTCCGAACCCCTATCCGATGATGGCCGATGTGAAGAAAGAAACCATCAAATACAAGCGCAAAGACGGCGTGGACATGCAGTTTGAGATGTATCTGCCAGCCAATTACAAAAAAGAACAAGGCAAGCTGCCGGCTTTCTTGTGGGCTTATCCGCGCGAGTTCAAGAGCCAAGCCACGGCCAGTCAGGTAAGTGGTTCGCCCTATCAGTTTGTGCGCATCGGTTGGGGTTCGCCTATCTATTGGGTTACGCAGGGCTATGCTATCTTAGACAATGCCTCCATGCCCATTGTAGGAGCTGAAGGCAAAGAGCCTAACGACAACTTCATAGAGCAATTAGTAATGAATGCCGAAGCAGCCATCGCCGCTGCCGAAGCTACGGGCGTGGTGGACACCAAGCGCGTGGCCGTAGGCGGGCACTCTTACGGAGCTTTCATGACGGCACATTTGCTGGCGCATACCGATTTGTTTGCCGCAGGCATTGCGCGCAGTGGTGCTTACAACCGCACGCTCACACCTTTTGGCTTTCAGTCGGAGGAGCGTACTTATTGGGAAGCGCAGCAGATATATACCGATATGTCGCCTTTTTCTTATGCCAACAAAATCAAAGAACCACTACTCTTGATTCACGGCGAAGCTGACAATAACTCTGGCACTTTCCCCATCCAGAGTGAGCGTTTCTACAATGCCCTCAAAGGGCACGGTGCTACCACCCGCTTGGTGTTTTTGCCTTACGAAAGCCACGGCTACGCTGCCAAAGAGTCTATTATGCACATGCTTTGGGAGATGAACCAGTGGATGGACAAGTACGTGAAAAATAAGTAGCAGCATTATTTTACTAAAGCGCCTTCTTTCAAAAGAGGGCGCTTTTTTTATGCTTATACCCAGAACAAAGTGGTTTTATAGATAAAAGCCTTTAGAACCACCCCTGACCCCTCCAAAGGCTAATCTTGTAGGGGTTTTCTAAAATAGTATAATAAATTGATTATCAGCAAATAAAACAAGTTTAAAAGGTAGATACGCACTGCAGTGCGTATCTACATAGTGCATAATGGAGAAAGAACCTTAAAAATTTCACCAAAACATGAAAATTCTTTTTGAATTTCATCCCTGAAACCCCTACAAGATTAGCTCCAAAGGAGGGGAATTTAAAAGCAAATAATTTTCATTATAAATGAATAGAGTCAGACTTTTTCCGGCTTTTTCTTGATATGAAAAAGCAAAAAAATCCCCCGCAAAACCCAATGAATCTTGCAGGGGAAAGTATATCAAGATTAAACTGATTTTCAGGATTCTCCTGATTGATTTTTTTGATTTTAAATGAATTAAATTTCTTCTTTAATCAAAATCACTTTTGTTTGAGTGTAAAAGGGCTTTACTCCGCGTATTTGTCTAAAAGATACACAAGGCTGGCCATAGCGGCAGCACCGAGTTGCATTTCGCGACGGTTCACTTTGTCGAAAGTATCGGTGATGGCATGGTGGTAGTCGAAGTAGCGTTGCGACTCCGGTCTGAGGCCGAAGAGGCTTACGCCCTGCGGTTTGAGTGGCCCGATATCGGCACCGCTGCCTCCTTTACGAATATAATCTATACCAAACTCTCGGAGCAGCGACTCCCAAGCCATATAGCGCGCGGCTTTCTCTTCGGGTACATCCATCGTGAAGCCTCTGGGGGCAAAACCGCCCGCATCCGACTCCATAGCAGCGATATGCTTCTCCTGATTTTCTTTGGCCAAGGCCGCATATTTTTGTGCACCACGCAAGCCATTTTCCTCATTGGCAAAGAGTACCACGCGGATGGTACGACGCGGACGAATGCCCAGCTCCTTGTAGAGGCGCAACACCTCAATAGACTGTACGCAGCCTGTGCCGTCGTCGTGTGCGCCCTCGCCCAAGTCCCAAGCGTCTAAGTGGCCACCTACTACGATGTACTCATCGGGTCTTTCACTGCCTTTTAGTTCTCCAATCACATTGTGCGAAATGGCATCGGGCAGGGTGCGGCAGTGCGTTTCAAAATAAAAAGAAATATTTTCTTGCTTTTTGAGGGCTTCGCTCAGGACTTCGGCGTGGGTGGTGCTGATGGCGATGGCCGGAATTTGCGGTAGCCCCTCTTGGTAGCGCATATTGCCTGTGTGGGGGTAGGGGTTGATGTCGGTACTGAGCGAGCGTATCACAAAGCCCACTGCGCCATACTTTGCAGCCTCCGATGCGCCGCCTGCGCGGAAGCGAGAGGTTTCGCCATAAGCCGTAGAGGTTTGGAGGTGCTCATTGTTCATTTTTACATTTAGAAACACGATTTTCCCTTTGAGCTTTGCCTCGCCCAAGCGTGCCATCTCTTCAAAATTGGCCACTTCTACGATAGGCGCTTGCAGGCCTTTGGGGCTGGTAGCCACCGAGCTGCCCAAGGCGCATACGGCTACGGGATATTTCTTTTTGCCTAATACAAAATGCGCTTTTTCTTGCTTGCCACGCACCCAATGTGGTACGGATACTTCTTGCAAAAAGACCCTGTCTAAGCCCAAAGAGTCGAGGATTTGCTGGGTGTAGCGCACGGCTTGGGCATTTTGTGGAGAGCCGCTCAAGCGCCCGCCGATATTGCGACAAAGATAGCCGAGCCAGTGGTAAGCACGGTAGCTTTGGAGGGCTTCGCGGTGGAGTTTTTGGATAGTTTCGCGGTCTTGGGTGCTGTATGCCTCTTGGGCAAAGAGCGGCTGCCCCAACAAAAGGAGGCAGAGGCTCAGGAGTAAATATTTTTTATACATAAATCAAGGAAATTTTGTTAGGCAACTACTTCTAATACTGTTCTGAAAGCTACAAATTGGTCTTTGTAGCGGGCATTGTGGGCGGCTTGGAGGGCAGGAGCATACTCGCGTTGGTAGCGCTCCAAATCGGCCATGCTGCGCAAATAATACTGAAAAGCATAGGTAAAACCGTTGTTTTCGGTTTCTTGCAGCAGGCGCAAGATTTTATGTTCTACAAAAAGGCCTGTTTGGAGTACCTCCGGCACGTGTACTTCTTGCATCCATTGCAGCCATTCTTGGTGTATGGAAGGCTCTATATTTACGGTAACGTTGTACAAAATCATATTCAATCAGGTTGTTTAATATATCAATGACACTAAGCGAAGCGCTGTAAATCTTGCAGGCGGATAGCTCCTTCGTAGAGGGCTTTGCCGATAATGGCTCCTTCCATGCGCAGGGCTTGGAGCTTTTCGAGGTCGTCTAAGTTGCTCACGCCGCCACTGGCAATAAGCGACAAGTCGGGGAATTTTTTGCGCAGCACCGCGTACAAGTCGAGCGAAGTACCTGCCAAGAGGCCGTCTTTGCTGATGTCGGTACAGATTACGTATTGTACGCCCTTTTGCTGGTAGCCTTCCAAAAAGTTTTCGATAGGCTGTTGGCTAAGTTCCTGCCAACCACTGATGGCGATAAAGCCCTCTTTCACGTCGGCACCGAGAATGATTTTATCGCTGCCGTAGTGGCGCAGCCATTGTTCAAAAAGTTCGGGTTGGCGCACGGCAATGCTGCCGCCTGTTACTTGTTGCGCCCCTGCCTCAAAGACCATTTTGAGGTCTTGCTCCGACTGCACGCCGCCGCCGAAGTCTATTTGCAAGCTGGTATGCGTGGCAATACGCTCCAATACGGCGTGGTTTACTACTTTTTTGGCTTTGGCACCGTCCAAATCCACCAAGTGCAGGTAGCGGAGGCCTGCATCTTCAAAGGCCTTGGCCACTTCCAAGGGGTTTTCGTTATAGATTTTGCGCTGGGCGTAGTCGCCTTGTGTGAGGCGGACGCATTTACCTTCGATGAGGTCTATGGCAGGGATAATTCTCATGGCATATCAGGGATCTAAGCCTGCCGAAGGAGGCAAGCTTTTAGTGTCCCAAAAATAGCTTTATTTTTTGTTTTTCTTGTCCTATTTG
>DAIQNQ010000087.1:3933-12422 GCA_036788275.1 Thermonemataceae bacterium | reverse complement strand
CCTCGCCCCTCAAAAGAAAAAAATTCCTCAACCCTTTGCCCAAGCATTTCCAAAGCACTGCCAGCAAGCTTTTAGTTGCCGATATGTACCAAGGCATCTCCTGCATTTACGATGGGCATGTTGTTGAGGCCTACCACATAGCCCTCTCTGGGGCTTTTGATAGCGGTTTTCATACGTCCATAGGGGTCTGTAATATGGGCAATGATTTGCCCTTTCCTTATTTTTTCACCGTATTGTATGTTGGCATCAAAAAGTCCCGACACCTTGGCTCTCAACCAAGAGGTTTTGCGCAGCACTGCGCCCGGCTTCTCAGGCAAAGCTTGTTCATAGTTTTTCATGCCCAGATGGTGCATCAGGCGCTTCACGCCCTCCATGCCCTCTTGGATAGAGAGTTCGTCTAAGCGGAGCGATTCCCCACCTTCATATACCAATATCGTCTTGCCTGCCTTAAAGGCTTCTTTGCGGAAAGACTTATCTATCAAATTGGAATTGAGAATAAAAGGCGGAGCAAAATAATTAGCCAATTCCATATTACGGGCATTTTCTATCACACAGCGTATCTGTGGATAATTGCTGATACGGCTGCCCCCTGTGTGGAAATCCACGCCTACATCAATAAAAGGGATAATTTCGTGCATCAAAATATAGGCAATCTGATTGGCCAAAGAGCCCGTCGTAGCCCCCGGAAAGCTCCGGTTCAAGTCTTTGCCATCGGGCATGGCGCGGCTTGCCTGCAAAAAGCCATAAACATTTACCAAGGGAATGGCAATGACAGTACCCTTGTCGGGCTGGAGGCTCTTTTCGGTAATCAGCTTTCTGAGAATCATCACACCATTGATTTCATCGCCGTGGATACCTGCCGTCAGCAACAGATTCGGCCCGGGCTGCTTGCCTTTATACACAAATACGGGCATGTCAATCAAGGTATGCGAGGGCAGCCGCGCAATACGAATGTCTATACGACGATGATGCCCTTTGCCTACTCGTAGAATCTCGGTATGAAACGTTTTCATGTGCTTCTATAATAGAAATGTTCGATTTTAAGCTGCTGCTGCTCCTAATACCCAAGTTTGGCAAAGCCAAAGGGGATCAGAAATGATTTTTTGGTATGTTCTCTGTAAAATCACTTTTACCAAAGTACAAATCCCTCAAAAACCAAGACCCGAACTTTTATGGTTCGGGTCTCAATATAAGCAAGGAATGGATTACTTTAGTTTTTTTTCTGCAAAATTTGTTCGTAGCGCGCCTTGTCTTTCAAAATAGCTACGGCTTCTTTCACTTCCGCATCGTTGTTGAGTCTGGCTTCTGTTTGTCCTCTTTCAAAATAATAATGCGCCACTATTTGCTCGCCAAGCACCCGCTTGATATCCGCCTTGAAAGTTTGCAAATCCGTTTCTTTGTTGTGGCTCATACGCTTTTTAAGGCTCTGGATTTCGTTGGCGATATTGTTGTAGTATTGCTCTTTTTTGGCCGTTTCTTCTATCTGTTGTATGTTTTTTTCTACTTCGGTTACATAATCGTAATCTTTGTCTTTCAGGTAGTTGACAAAGTCTTGGTAATCGGCATCTGAAAGCTGAAACTCTTTTGCCGGAGCAATATTCGCTTTTTTGGAAGCATACAAACTTGCATAATCAAATATCAAAGATTTGCTGATAAGCGATACCAAAATAGGAGGGTAATCTCGACGCTCCATCACGATGTCAGGCTCCAAGCCTGCGCCATCATATACGGTACGACCTTTTTGGGTCTTAAATGCACGTCGCAGCGAGTCGGGAATACGCGAGGCGCTGCCCAGCTCATCTTTGCTACTATAATCTATGGCCTGAATACAGCGCCCACTGGGGATATAATACTTGGCCGTCGTAATTTTGAGTTGCGAGTTATAAGAGAGCGGGCGGGTAGTTTGTACCAATCCTTTGCCAAAAGAGCGCTGCCCCAGCAATACAGCGCGGTCGTAATCTTGCAATACACCTGACACAATCTCGGAGGCTGAGGCCGAGCGGTTGTTGGTGAGTACCACCATCGGTATTTCCGTATCTACGGGCTGGTTCAAAGCTTTGTAGGATTTGTTCCACTCCTCTATTTTGCCTTTGGTACGCACTACTTCGAGGTCGCGATTGATGAAGAGGTTCGAGATATTGACCGATTCATTGAGCAAGCCCCCCGGATTGCCACGCAAGTCGAATACGATTCCTTTCGCACCCTTTTCTTTGAGTTCTTTAAGGGCATTTTTTACTTCTTGCGAAGCACCGGAGGTAAAATCAGAAAGCTGAATATAGCCCACATCTTCGCTGAGCATGGCGTGGTAAGGTACATTATTGATTTTAATGACTCCCCTTTTCACTATCACCTCTTTGGCTTGGCTCTCGCCATAGCGTTTGATAAGCAAACGAACGTTGGTATTGGCTTGCCCTTTGAGCAGCTTGCTCACATCGTTGCCGGCCTTGCTATTGGCCACTTTTACATTGTCTATTTCCAATATCTCGTCGCCTATTTTCAGCCCTGCTTTTTGGGCGGGCGAGTCTTGGTGGGGCATCATCACGATTACCTTGCCATTGCGCGAGCCTACGGTAGCGCCGATACCGCCGTATTCTCCGGTGGTCATGGTACGATAGTCTTCTATCTGGTCTTCGGAGATGTAGTTGGTGTAGGGGTCTAAAGATTTGAGCATGGCATCAATGCCTGTACGCATCACTTCGTTGGGGTTTACTTCATCTACATAATAGGTATGCAGCTCACGGTAGAGGGTAGCGAAGATGTCGAGGTTTTTGGCAATCTCAAAGGATTTGTCGTGGCTGTCTTGCCTAAAGGCGAAGAGCGATACAGCCACAAATACCAACACGAAGCCGATAGAAAAGAAGCGAGGAAATGCTTTCATAGCGCAGGGATTTTTTGTAAGAAGGGCAGAACTTTGCTTGTTCACAGCAAGTTTACCAATACTTAACAATTAATTTGCGCATTTATTCTGTAAAATCCCAAAAATTTTCCGCATTTTTTCCGAAATCACCGAAAACTCCAATATTTCTTTGGCTATAAAAAGAATGGCCAAATGGCTAAAGGCCGCTCCTTCGGGTGGGAGCAACTGGCTTTTTTGTAAACGATAGGCCTCTTTAATGCGGCGACGCAGCAGGTTGCGCTGATGCGCTCTTTTGAAATGTTTTTTGGATACCGAGAAAAGCACCTGCGGATAGCCCGGGGCTTCTTGGGCTGTTTTCAGGCAATATACAATCTTAAAGGGGTATAAATAGCAAGAGGAACTATCTTTTGAGAATAGTTCCTGTATGAGCACTTTACTTCTGAGGATTTCTGATTTTGGTAACTTTTGAGACTGTTCAGACAAGAATAGAACTTTTAAAAAGTGGATTATCCTTTGTGTCTTTTTTCGTCAGAAACTGTCAATCTTTTTCTTCCTTTGGCTCTTCTTCTTGCCAATACGTTTCTACCATTCGCAGTAGACATTCTGTCGCGGAAACCGTGCTTGTTTCTACGCTTTCTGTTGGAGGGTTGATATGTCCTTTTCATGACGACCGAGCTTTAAATTTTTTAGGACTGCAAAACTAAGGATTAATCTATTAGCATGCAAAACTTTTATGAAAAATATGGCTTGCTCTGGGAGCAAGCCTCTAAACTACTTATTTTCAGACTTTTTAGCCTTGCGCCAAAGCCTCTGCTCCTCCTACTATCTCCAATATCTCCTTGGTGATGGCGGCCTGACGGCTGCGGTTGTAGGTTAGCTTGAGCGACTTGAGGAGCTCACCGGCATTTTCGGTGGCTTTCTCCATGGCGCTCATACGGGCACCTTGCTCCGAAGCATTCGACTCCAACACCGCCTTATAAAGTTGTATTTTGAGTGTTTTAGGAATCAACTCCGTGATAATCTCTTCGGGCGAAGGCTCCAAGAGGTAGTCGAAGTTGGCTTTTGCAGTTGTGGTAGCACTTGCGGGCTGTTCTTCGATAGGCAGGTATTGCTCTTTGCGCAATACTTGTGTAATTACATTTTTGAACTCGTTGTATATCACCTCTACCTTGTCGTATTCCCCTTTGGTAAAGCGCTCCATCGCGTATTCGGCAGCCTCTTTCACCGCCTCAAAGCTCAGGCGGGTAAAAATATTCATATAGTTGGCGCCTACTACGGGATAGCCTCTTTTCGTAAAAAACTCGTATGCTTTCTTGCCAATGCAAAGCAGTTCTACTTGTCCTTTGGCGTGTTGGGCAGCGTATTGCTCTTGTATCAGTCCAAGGGTAGCCTTAAACACGTTGCTGTTGAAAGCCCCGCAAAGACCTCTGTCGGAGCTGATAACAATCAGGAGTACTCGCTCTACGGCACGCTTTTCGGAATAAGGGCTTTGGATTTCTCCTGTATAATTGGCCGAAAGACTCACAAGAATCTCATTGAGCGACTGTGCGTAGGGGCGCATCTGCGTAATGGCATCTTGGGCACGGCGGAGCTTGGCAGCCGCCACCATTTTCATGGCTTTGGTGATTTGCTGCGTAGAGTTTACGGAGGTAATTCTGTTACGAATCTCTTTTAGGCTTGGCATATCTTGGTATTTTTCAGAAAACTGCTGCAAAACTATGAAAATATTTCTAATCTAGTGATGCTTTGTTGAGATAATTTTCAGGAAACTCTCTTTACGAATCATATCTCTGCACATGTTCTACACCTTCTATTTTTTTGAGTTGCTCAATGAGCAAGTTCAAATGCAGGGTGTCGTGTACCAACACCGTAAAATTGCCCTCAAAAACATTGTCCACCGTATCCACAGCAATAGAGCGCATATTTACTTTCAGCTCGTTAGAAATCACCTTGGTTACGTCATTGATAATGCCCACACGGTCGGTACCGATAATGCGCAAACCCACCAAAAAAGACTCTTCCTGCTTCGAAGCCCACTGCGCCTTAATCACCCGATAGCCATAGTTCGACATCAGCTCAATGGCATTGGGGCAAGAGGTGCGGTGTATTTTGATTCCCTCATTTACTGTAATGAACCCAAACACATCATCACCCGCAATAGGATTACAGCAAGAGGCCAGTATGTAGTCCACCTTGTCCATATCTTCGCCTATCAGGAGTACATCTTTGTTTTGGCCATCGTGGGCTTTCTGAATCACCTTCTCAAAAGCTTTGGCATCTTGTATCACCTCGCGGGTAGAGTTGCGCCTTTTGAGTACAATCTCTTTGTATTTTTTCAGCTCCGTGGGCTGGAAATAGCCCTTCCCTATCTTGAAGAGCAGGTCGGCAGGAGTTTTTTCATTGAAGAGCGCCCGAAGCTCATTATATACATTGTCATTGGGCTCAATATTCATTTGGCGGAGCTTCTTGTCGGCAATTTCCTTTCCCTTTTTGATAAATTGTCTTTTCTCATCACGCAAAAACTCCCTGATACGCGACTTGGCTTTGGAGCTTACCGTAAAGCGCAGCCAATCTTCGCTGGGCACTTGCTTTTTGGAAGTAAGCACTTCTACTTGGTCGCCATTGCTGAGCTTATGGCTGATGGGCATCAGCTTGTTATTGATTTTGGCACCGATACAATGCGCACCCACTTCGGTATGAATCTCGAAGGCAAAGTCCAAGGCCGTAGCACCGTAGGGCAATATTTTGAGGTCGCCTTTGGGGGTAAATACAAAGACCTCGTCATGGAAAAGATTGCTCCTGAACTCATCTACAAACTCAATGGCCGAGGTATCATTGTTTTCAATCATATCGCGCACCTTGTTAATCCAAGCATCCAAGCCCGTGTCGGCAGCGCTTTTGGCACTGCTTTCTTTGTATTTCCAGTGGGCGGCATAGCCTTTCTCTGCAATATCGTCCATACGGCGTGTGCGTATCTGTACCTCTACCCATTGGCCTGTGGCACTCATCACGGTTGTGTGCAGCGATTCATAGCCATTGGCGCGGGGCGTGCTTACCCAATCGCGCAGGCGGCTGGGATTGGGCTTGTAGAAGTCCGTTACGATAGAATACACCTTCCAGCAGGCGGCTTTCTCCTCTTCGGGGCTGGCATTCTCGATAATCACCCTGATGGCAAATAAGTCATATATCTTATCAAAAGGAATACCCTGCTTGCGCATTTTGGTCCATATAGAATGAATGGACTTGGGACGACCTTTGACGGTACAGTAAAATCCCTCCTGCCCCAAGGAGCGCTCAATAGGCTCTACAAACTCTTTGATGAAACGGTCACGGGCACTTTTAGTAGCCTTTATCTTCGAGGCGATATCGTCATATATTTCGCGCTCAGTATATTTAAGGTAGAGGTCTTCCAGCTCCGACTTGATGGAGTACAGCCCCAGCCTGTGTGCCAATGGTGCATAGATATAGATAGTTTCGGAGGCGATTTTGAGCTGTTTGCTGCGCGACATATTTTCGAGGGTGCGCATATTGTGCAAGCGGTCGGCAATTTTGATCAAAATCACACGTACATCCTCAGAGAGCGTAAGCAAGACCTTGCGGAAGTTTTCGGCTTGCATGGAGCTGCTCTGGTCGGTTACGCCGGAGATTTTGGTAAGTCCATCAATAATATCGGCCACTTTTTTGCCAAAGTCTCGCTCTATCTCTTGCAGATTGGTGTCGGTATCCTCTACCACATCGTGTAGCAGGGCAGCAACAATGGCCGTAGTACCCAGCCCTATCTCCTCCACGCAAATCTGCGCTACGGCCAAAGGATGGTATATATAAGGCTCGCCCGACTTTCGGCGCATCTCTCTATGCGCTTCTGCCGAAAGCTGAAAGGCCTTCTTGATAATCTTGGCATCATTATCTTTCAAATAAGGCTTGGCAATGCGCAAAAGCCTTCGGTAGCGCTTCAGGATTTCTTTTTTCTCCTGTTCTTCATCTATTAATTGCATCATCGCTTCAAAATTATAAAAAATTTAAAAATATTTTTTGCTTTTAATTTTATCCCTATATTTGCAACTCAATTTTGAAATCCTGCGGATGTGGCGAAATTGGTAGACGCATCAGACTTAGGATCTGACGCCGCAAGGTGTGGGGGTTCGAGTCCCTCCATCCGCACTTCAATACAACCCTCAACAGTCCGTTGAGGGTTTTTTTCAAATGTTTTACATCTAAATACTCAAGACCTTGGAGATTGTTTTAACACAGAAAGATGCTACCAATGCGCTACTTAAAGTTACATTAAAGGAGGCAGATTATCAAAAAAATGTAGCAGAAAAAGTAAAAGAGTATAGCAAGAAAGCGCAAATCAAGGGTTTTCGTCCCGGAAAAGTACCCATGGGACTTATCCATAAAATGTACGGCAAAGGTATTTTGGCTGAAGAAGTAAACCAACTCCTCTCCAAAAGTGTGAGCGAATATATCCAAGAACAAAAAATTATGATGGTGGGCGACCCACTCCCCGCCGAAAATGCAGCCAACGACGATGTAGTAAACTTCGACCAGCCTTCCGACTTTGTGTTTCACTTAGAAATAGGCATGGCCGCGCCCTTCGAGATTCCCTACGAGCAAGTACAAGTAGCATACCTGCAAATAAATGCTCCTGAAGAAGAAGTGGACAAAGTGGTGGAGAACTTCCTCAAGCAAAATCCCCAAACCAGCAACCCCGAAGAAAGCGCTCAAGACGACTTTGTGTATGGCTCTTTGGTGCAAGAAGAAAGTGAATTCTCACAGCCTTATGCAGCCATTCCTACCGACAAACTCAAAGAAGCAGCACGTGCCCAATTCATTGGCTTGCGCAAAGATGCTCAAGTGAAATTTAAGGTAGAAGAACTCTTTGAAGAAAAAGAAGCGGTGAGGTATCTGTTGGGTGTTTTTGATGATGAAAAAATTGCCGCACTCGAAGGCAAAGAAATGACCCTCACTGTAACCGACATCGTGCGCCACAGCACTCCTGAGCTCAACGAAGAGTTTTTTAAGAAGATATTCCCCAACGAGGAACTCAGCGATGAAGCGGCTTTCCGTGCACAAGTACAAAAAATTATCGGCGAGAACTACCAAACAGAAGCCGACAAGGTGTTTGAGTTTGAGCTGGAAGATGCCATCATCAACAAAGCCAATATTACACTTCCTGAAACTTTCCTCAAAAAATGGCTCGGCGCCGTCAATGAAAACTTGGCACCGGAGGTCATCGAAAGAGAATACCCTGTATTTGCCAAAGAACTTTCTTGGGGATTGGTACAGCGCAAAATCATGGAAGGCCAAGACATCAAAGTAGAATACCCCGAGGTACAAGCCAAAGCCAAAGAGATTTTGGGCGAAGAGTTCAAGAAATACGGTATCAGCAACTTGGAAATGCTCGGCGACTTTAGCAAAATGGTAGAAGGCTACCTCCGCGAGGAAAACGGCAAGAACTTCCGCCGTACTTACGATTTGGTACTGAAAGACAAAGTGTTGGGCTATATCAAATCCAACGTACAAGTAGAAAACAAGCCTGCCACGCCCCAAGATTTGGAGCAGGTAATTAAGGCGATTAACGAAAAGCTCAAGCCTGCCACCGAAGAAGGCCAAGAGGCTTCGGCAGAATAAA
>DAIQNQ010000087.1:0-3833 GCA_036788275.1 Thermonemataceae bacterium | reverse complement strand
TACGAGCGCATCACCCACAAATACCTACCCGAAGCCAGCATTGTATTTTTAGATGAAATCTGGAAGGCAGGACCGGCCATTCAAAATGCCTTGCTTACCATTCTCAACGAGAAAATCTACCGCAACGGCGAGCAGGAAATCAAGGTGAATATCCGAGGGATTTTGGCAGCCTCCAACGAAGTGCCCGCCGACAATGAAGGCGTAGATGCCCTCTGGGATAGATTTTTGGTGCGCTATGCCATTGCCGAAATCAAGAGCAATCAGAACTTCTTGAAGATGATTACGGCCACCAATGATGTGTATAAAGACTCTGTGCCCGAAACCCTCAAAATAAACAATGAGGAACTGGCCGCCTGGGGGCAAGTTATTGAAAATATCGAGATTCCCGAAGAAGTACTCAGCACTATTCAGCTGCTCAAAAACAAACTCGAAGAACATAACCAACAACAGGCACAAGCCGAGAGGCATTTCAAAATCTACGACCGCCGCTGGAAAAAAATCATCCGCCTGCTGCGCGCTTCGGCGTTTCTCCACGAGCGTAGCAAGGTAAACCTGATGGACTGCTTCCTGATGGTGCATTGCCTCTGGCACAGCCCTGAGCAAATGCCTCTGCTGGCCAACATGCTCAGCGATATTATTCGCCAACACGGCTACAGCATCGCCCTCAACTTGCAGCCTCTCCGCAAAGAAATACAAGAGCTGGAAAGCGAAGTGGAAACCGAAATCAAAATTCCGCATAGTATCGTTGTAGAAGAGCCACAAAGCATCGAAAGTGAATACTACGAGGTGCTGGGGATTACCAATTATTTTGAAGGTTCCTTGATAAAAAAGGTGGAATTTAGCAGGCTATCGCGCGAGGAGCAGAAATCCATCAGCCTTTTTGACCAAAGCCTCTCGCTCGTAAACAAAGTCAATGCGCGCCTCTCACCCCAAGAGCACTGTATAGACATCTACTACAATGCGCAAGTATATACCCTCAAACTCAAAACGGTACAAAGAGAAAAGACGGAGATTACTCTCAAAAAACCGCACCCCCTGATAGAGAAGTTTTGGGATGAGCGCGTAAATACCCTGTTGCAGTATATCCAGCAGCAGCAAGAGCACCTACAAAAAGAACGTCCCGAAGAGCTGGAAGGGCTTCAGGAGCACTTTTTTGTGCCTGCTGCTATGGCCGATATTGTAAGCGCGAATATTCAGGAAGTAAAACGGCAGCTCAACAGCCTCCATTTGCAAGTAGAAAAGATTGCGCATAGCTACCGCAGTATCTCGGTGGTGGCTATGAGCAACTAACTAAAACGCAAAAAATAAAACCTTAATGGTGTATCGGAAGTTATAGAAACTAACACCACACAAGGAGAAAATACGTTGTTCTGTTTTCGTTAGTCGGCATTCGCATCTGCAATGAGCATTCTCACTTGTACTGATATAGAGTTACAGTTTTGGCGACGGCGGAAGACTTGCACTAAAAAAATCCAAAGAATTGCCTTTCTATGGTATATTTGTTGGGGATAAAAATTAGCAAAAGTCTGAAACAAAATTGAATATGCAGGTTTTTGTACCCAAAGCCAGCTGATTTTGAGTAAAGAACCAAATCATTAAAAATCTGGGCAATCAATCGAGAGCGTCCCAAGAATCATTGTAATTATAGTATAATATTTAGTTCTCCCTTTTATGAGCGATAAGCAAAGCAATCTTTGGAACCTACTCAGTTTAGACGTACTTCTTATGAACGTACCCATCGAAACTTGCCAATGCCTGATGTCGCACACACAGCCAAGTGCCTACAAAAATCCCTCGCTCCACAGAGAGGTGCTCCCGCTCCAAGCCAATGAATTTATCAATAGCGATGCCCTGCTCTTATCGCACTTATCAAAAAGATTTTTGTGGAAAAATAATATCCGTACCATTCTCAGCACAGAATATGAAGCATTGGTACTTACCAATATTGATAAAAAGATTGTGTGGGTAAATCAGGGATTTGAAAAAATGACCGGATACTCCTCTTCTTTTGCCATTGGTAAAAAGCCCACTTTCTTGCAAGGCAAAAACACCTCCAACAACACAAGAGCTATTTTCAGACAAAACCTTCAAAAAGGTACCCATTTTTGCGATACTTTGGTAAACTACCGCAAAAATGGTGAAGAATACATCTGTCAGATAGAGCTTTTTCCGCTACAAAATACAGCCGGACACATTACGCACTTCTTGGCTCTTGAGCAGGAAATCAGGTAATACCATACCAATTTCCTAAAGCTCCACAATAATCCCGATACTCGGTAAAGTAGTGCCCGCCTCATTGGCCAAAAACCTAAACTGATACAAATCGGGATTCTCAGGGTTCACCAAGGGTTGCCCATTGGCATCGCGCAGCACGTCAATATTGTCGGGCTGGCGTACCGTAAAGCCATACACATTGCGTACATCTACAAATACGTTGAGACTCCATTTAGGAAAAAACCAGCGCTTGTCTAAACGCAAATCGAGCTGATGAAAATTTTGCCCACGCCCTTCGTTGAGGCGACTGAAGTCAGGAATGCCGCGCCCGTTAATATCCCAATTTTGTCTTGTAACCGTTTGGGTGATGTTGAAGGGTGTGAAGGGCGCACCTCCCGAAAAGAGAAATCTACCGCCCAATTCCCAGTTTTTGCCCCAACGCCTGCCCCCCGTGAGGCTCACGATGTGGATATTGTCCCAAGCCGAAGGGCGAAATTGACCTTGCCCGTCTTTAAACTCGCTCCGCACCAGCGTATAAGCCAAAATTCCATAGAAGCCCGCTCGGAGCTTTTGTTGGTAAAGCAGCTCCAAGCCATAGCTGCGGCCTTCGGAGGTAGAAGTGGCCTCTTCGTTGCCTATTACTCCAAAATCAGAACCTAAGTTGGCCAAAGATACCTGATTGCCCACCAAGAAAGGATACTGGCTGTATTGCTTCCAAAAGCCTTCCAAAGTAATGCGTGAATTGAGCTTGGGCAAGCGATACTCGAAGCCACTCACCAAGTGGTCGGACTGTATGTAGCGTATGGCATTTTCTCTATTTACAAAAGTACCTTGTGGATTGCGGTAGCCCAGTACCGTATAAGGAGGCAACTGAAAGAAACGCCCCACATTGAAGTTCCAACTCCAATACTCATTGAAACTATAAGAAGCCGATAGTCGTGGCGAAAACTGCTCCCAAAGGCGCTCCATCGAAGGGGCAAAATTGTTGGCATCGGCGCGTATGCCCAAAGACAAACTAAGACGTTCATTAAGTAAACTCTTGCTCACTTGCCCGAAAAGTCCCCATTTGTGCATGTCAAACTCTGACAGAAAGTTGTTCTGAATCTGTCCGTCGGGCACAATCAGCGTATTTTGGGTACGATTGAAATAACGGGCATACTCGTAATTGATCCCATAATTGATTTTGAAGCGGCTCGCCGTGTAGCGGTAGTCTTCTATACGGAGCTTGTTTTCTATCTCCTGTGAACGATAATCCAAAATGCGCGGCTGGCTCTCGTCATTGTTGGGATATTTATAATTTACATTGTTGAGCATATTGCGGCTCAGCACGATGGTGTAGAAGCCGTCTTTGCGAAAATACTCATATTTGGCACCGATTGCATAGTTCCATTGCTCAAATACGGGCAAGTTGTTGAGCAAAAAGCGTTGCTCATCGGTCTCATTGGCATCTAAGTTCAAGGCAAAGTCATCTAAAGCTCCCAAACTGATAATGCTCAGACGGCTCTTTTTACCAAAATTATAGGTGTATTTGAATTGATAGTCGTTGTAAGTAGGCAAAAAAGGCAAGCCCAATGCCTTGAACAAAAACTGCAAGTAAGAGCGCCTCACCGAAAGTATCA
>DAIQNQ010000086.1:8098-12442 GCA_036788275.1 Thermonemataceae bacterium | reverse complement strand
TATTGCGTAGGAGAGGCCAATCCGCTGCCTGCTACAGTGAATCCTGCGGGCGGAGTATTCAGTACATCAAGTCCTAATTTGGTAATTAATCCCGGTACAGGTGAGGTAAATTTGGCAGCCAGTACGGTAGGCGCTTATACCATTACTTATACCATTACGCTGGGCACTTGTAGCGAACAGACAAGCGTGGCTTTTGAACTTACGAATCCTCCGGTGATTACGGCTTTTGCCTATGCAGGGCCTTTTTGCAATGCGGGTATGGCAAGCCCTTCGGCCATCACGCCTGCACCCGGAGGCTTGGGTGCTAATGAGGTAGCAAGCTTTAGTGCCAGTCCGGCAGGTTTGGTGATAGATGCCAATGGAAATATCAACCTGACAAGCTCTCAACCCAATACCTATACAGTGGTATATCGCATCAGCAATACAGCTTCGGGCTGCTTTACAGAGCAAAGTACGAGTGTTACGATTGAAAACGGGAATGTAGTTTTGACTTATCCTTCGGTAAATATTTGTACTGACCAAAGCAGTGATGCTCCTTCGGCTTTTAGTCCGGCAGGGGGGACCTTCAGTGCTTCGAGTGCCAATATTTCTTTAGACCCTGCCACAGGGCTGATAGACATTGCCAATAGCCAAGAAGGGACTTATACCATTACCTACACTGTAGATTTGGGAGGGGCTTGCGGTACGATAGCAGCCGACTTTGAGGTATTTATTGCCGCACCTCCGGTGATTGTGGAAGTTACAGCAAGTCAAAACAGTATTTTCCAAGGGGAGAGTGTGGCGCTGGCAGTGAATGCCAACGGCGGCGATAGCTTTAGCTGGACACCCGCCGAGAGTCTGAGCAATGCCAATACAGCCAGCCCAACAGCTCGCCCTAACGAAACGACCACTTACCGTGTAGTGGTACGCAATGCAGCTGGCTGCGAGAGCAGTGCGGAAGTTACGGTAGAGGTTATCCCCAGCGAGTTTTTTGTACCCAATAGCTTTAGCCCCAATGGCGATGGCAGCAATGATACCTTCCGCGTGTATGGCAATGGGGTAAGTGAGATTAACCTGCGCATTTTTACTCGTTTGGGTACTTTGGTCTATGAAACTAACGATGTAAATGAGGCGCTGAATATCGGTTGGGATGGTACCAGCAAAGGGCAGGTATTAGAGGGGGGCAGCTATGTATGGTCGGTGTCGGGGAAGTTTTTGACTGGCAGCGCTTTGAGCTTCCGAGGAAAAAATAAGGGAACAGTTACGCTAATTCGCTGACAAATGTTTATTTTGTCGGAAAATTAGGTAGTTATCTTCCCAATATTCATAGAGACAAGCTTCGGGGTATAGTACCTAATATTTTACTTTTAGCAGCCTTTGGCACATTCATCAGGGATATGAAATACAAATTTTTACATTTCTTCTATATCATTTGCTTGGGAGCAGGCTTGCTTTCGGCACCGCTGCAAGCACAAAACGTGTATTACTCGCAGTTTCACCAAACGCCGATGATTACCAATCCGGCGATGGTAGCTGCCAGCGACCAAATGCAGGTGTCTTTGCAGTATCGTAGCCAGTTGGTAGGTGCGGGGCAGGCTTTTACAACACCGATGCTTGCTTTCTCTTATCCGCTTATCAGTACCAAAACGGGGCATCGCTGGGGCGGTATCGGCGCAGCCATCATACAAGATGCTGCCGGGCAAGATGGTATCCTAAAAACTACCGGAGGCTCGGTAGCTTTTGCTTATAATTTCAAATTAGGCAATTACAGTTTTTTGAGTGTAGGGGCACAGGGAGGTTATTTTCAGCGTGTATTAGACGAATCGAAGCTGACCACCGGATTGCAGTGGGACAATATCCGCCGTACCTTCGACCCGAACCTCTCTACGGGTGAGGCCTTTCAGTCTGTAAATGTAGGCTTTATCACCGCCGAAACGGGTGCTTTTTGGCATCTGGAAGATACCCTCCGCAGGCAGCGCGGTTACATCGGCTTGGCTGCCCGACAGCTCAACCAGCCCAACATCAGCTTTACGGAATTGGGCGAAGACAAGCTGCCTCTCACGCTTATTGCTACTGCCGGGCTGAGGGCTTTCCAAACGGAGCGTTATTCTATCTTCCCGAATATGCGCTATGTGATGCAAGGCCAACAGCAGCAAATCAATGTGGGGAGTGCTTTCCGCTATCATTTTGCACAAGAGACTACCGAAGAGGGCTTTTTTACAGAAGCCAGCTTGGGCTTCAATGCTTGGTACAGCCTGAACAATGCCGTGATTGTGGGCATAGAACTCAATCATAAAAAGTACGCCATCAGCTTTGCCTATGATTTCAGCCTCTCGAATCCCGAAAACTTGGGCTTGCCCAACGGGGCTACGGAGCTTTCGGTAGGCTTGCGCAAAGACTTAGGTCAACGCCGTATGGTAAGGCCTGATACCACGCAATACCCCGGCCTTGAAAATCCCCAAGTGGAGCTGATAGACGAAAACGTGGCACTCGAATACATAGACCCGCGCGGTACTACGGGTATCAATGATGCACAGTTTGAGCTTCTGCAACGCAGCATTCTCTTCCCCTACAAAGATGCTGAGCTGAGCGACGGCTCTAAGCTTTTCTTGGATAGAATTGTCCGCCTGCTCAATGAATACAAAGATATGAAACTGGAAATATCCGGCCATAGTAGCCAAGAAGGCAACGAAACAGCCAACAAGGCCATTGCCGAACAACGTGCTATTGCGGTATATCAATATTTACTGAGCAAGGGTGTCGCTACAAACCGCTTGGCTGTGAGAGGTTATGCTGAGAAGCGCCCGATAGCGCCTAACCAAATAGAGGCAGGCCGTATTCGCAACAGAAGGGTAGAGTTTAGGGTAATCAAAAGCAAACCATAAATCTTGTCGAGCGCTTGTGTACATCACACAAGCGCTCGCATTTGACAAAAATATGAACCGATACGTCAAGTGGAAGCTGATGCTCTCCAGCATTCCGGTAGCCTTATTGGCTTTTAGTTTGAAGCTGTTTTTGACAGAATTGGTAGGCTTTGAAGGCATTTTGGAGCTATCAGAAATCTCTCTGATTATTTCGGCGGGAGTATTTTTGATAGGTTTTATGTTGGCAGGTACCATGGCTGATTACAAGGAGAGTGAGCGCATTCCGGGTGAAATCGCTGCCAGCTTGGAGAGCCTCGAAGAAAGCGCTGCAGGCATCGCCCAAAAAACTGATATTTCTCTACAAAGTGTCCGCCAAGAGGTGTATGCTCTTACGCTTTGTATTTTTGAATGGCTGATTAAGAAAAGGGAGCAGGAAGAGGTGTATAGCCGCCTGACGGCCTTCAATACGCTCATACATCAATTAGACCGAGCCGGAGGTGCAGCACCTATTATTGCCCGTATTTTGGGGGAGTTGCATTACCTGCGTAAGGTGGTTACACGTACCTCGGTGATTTCGCGTACGGGGTTTTTACAAACGGGCTATGCACTGCTGGAAATGCTGCTGGTGGTAACTTTCGTGCTGCTGGTGCTGGTGAAGTTCAAGAGCTTGGTGGCCACGATTATGATTGTATTTTTCATTACACTCATTTATGTGTATATGTACCGTCTTATCAAAGATATAGACGACCCCTTCGAGTACCATCCCGAAACCGCCGACAAAGGGGCTGCCGAAGTAGCACTTTTTCCTATTACTGAATATATGGAGCGTTTGGAGCAGCGCTTGAGGAGCTAATCACAATTGCTGTTATAAAAGTTGAGAATTTCCTGAAGGCTGTTGATTTGTTTGTCTTCAATTTGTGTAGCCAAAGTTGTACAATCGGCGAAGTAGCTTGTGAGCACCTTCGTTTTTATTCCAAACAGCCCTTGTGTAGCCCGTATAAAGAAAGTATCCGAGTCTTTTTTGAACAAGTCCATTGCAAAAACAGCGCTTTCTCCTTGCTCTATCCACTCCAATTGGTAATGACTGAGCCTGCCCTTTTGGACAAGCTTCAAGAAGTGATGTTGCCCTCTTTTGGGATTGATGTCGTAGCGAGGATTCACCAAAGTAATTTTACGAGAGGACTGACTCAAATAAAAGCTCTCAAATACATCGCCTTGCACTCGAAAGGCGCGGATATTTTTAGGGCTTATTTTCTTGCTTTTGCCTTGTGCATCTTTCCAGCGGATTTTCTTATAAAACTTAGTACTCACACCCCCATCATTGATGTACCGCACCGTGCCATACAAAGTATCGCCGGAGTGTAACGCTACAAAGTCTTGGGCAAGATTTTGGGCAAGCGAAATGCCCGGCAAAGCGAGCAAGAGCAGCCAAAATAGTGTGTAGGTGGGTGAAAATACTTTGAGAGGGTATCTGATAACTTTCATTTTTGAGGCTTTTGAA
>DAIQNQ010000086.1:6882-7998 GCA_036788275.1 Thermonemataceae bacterium | reverse complement strand
TCAATCATTAGTTGGAAAGATTCGGCACTTCCATTGCCTATCAAAAAGGCGATTTCGGAGAGCGATTGAGCGGGGTAGTTGGGGCGATTGAGGCGCTGCCCTCTGAAAGTAGGGTACATCTCCGAGAGCTTCAGCTCCACAGTTTGCCAATCTTGCTGGGTAGAGAAGTAGGCAACGTAGGAGTAGGAGTCTGTCAGGGCTGATTTTACGCGAAGCTGATAGCGTTTGCCATCTCCTTTGAGGCGGATAAGCAGCTTGGTGTAGCCTTCTATCTGTTTTGTATCGAAGCCATATCGTACAGACGAAAATCCTCCATTGTTTTCCAAAGATACCTTCCCTTCAAATACAGCATGTCCTTGTGCATTGATGTAAAATTTTCCTGCTGAGCGGCCTCCCATCACGCCGTCATCTACGATTTGCCAAATGTTGGCGGGCGTATTAGCGTTAAAGTCGAAAAGCAGGAGGCTATCGGTCATTGTATAAATAAGAAACAAAGTGAGGGCAAAACGAATCATTTAGCTGCTTGGATTTGGAGTACTTGATATGCACTTAATCCCAAGCAGCTGGAAAATGTTTTGAAGAAAGGCAAGATAAAGAAGCTCTTGAGACAGATTCTGTTGGGACTTTGCAGGAGCTTGGTGTTTTTATTTATTTGTTTTCTGAACTTTGAGCCTATACTCCGAAACAGCAATGATTGAAAAGAAAACCACCAGATAAACAAAAGCGGCAGTGGTATGAACAAATAAAAGCCCAAAGCCTATCAAGACAAACAAGAGCTTTTGCAAAATACTGAGTTTCATAAGCAGATAAAGTTTAAGTTAAAATTTAGAATAAATTGATTTAAGATTCTTTTGCTTGGCCTCAGGCAAGCCTCTGCATTGCCCAACCTTGCTTTACGCTAAGGTTTAAATGTAATCGGCAGCGTCATCCACACATCTACGGGTTTTTTACCTTGTTTTCCGGGTTTCCAGCGGGGGCCGGTACGCAGCAGGCGAAGTGCTTCCTCATCGCAGCCGTAGCCAAGGCCTTGTTGTACTTGGAGCTGTGTTAAGCTGCCGTCTTTTTGCACTACAAAGCGCACATATACCTTTCCCTTTACTTTGGCTTGCGCTGCCT
>DAIQNQ010000086.1:0-6782 GCA_036788275.1 Thermonemataceae bacterium | reverse complement strand
GGCTATCGAAATGCACGATTTGCTGCGAGGCATGCACGCCTGCATCGGTACGCCCACTGCCCACCACCGCCACAGGCTGCCGCAGCAATACCCCCAAGCGATTTTCCAATACTTCTTGCACCGAGAGGCCATTGGGCTGCTGCTGCCAGCCTACATACTGAGTGCCTTGGTAAGAAAGGTCTATAAAATAACGCATAGCTAAAGAATCGTTTGAGCAGAAGAGCGCCTTGCACCTCTTTTTCAGAAAAGCAAAGATAAGAACAAGGAATTGAAGGAAAGGGTTATATTTGCAAAAAATCCTTGCAGCTCTATGAACCCCACTGCTTTGCGCCATTATCCGGCTTGGCTTTTAATTTTTATCAGCGTTTTTTTACTTTCCTTGCCTTGGTATATTCCCTACGCCGGAATTTTTCTTTTTGCCGCTTTTGTACCGCTCTTGCAGTTAGAAGCACAGATACGGGCTTCCGGCAAGCGCTTCCCCAAGTGGCGTATAGCAGGAGTGATGTATATTGCTGTATTTTTATGGAATTTGGCCACCACTTGGTGGGTATATAATGCCAGCCTTGCGGGAGCTATCGCCATGCTTATTGCCAATTCCCTCTTGATGATATTGCCTTTTGTATTTTATAGCTATACCAAGCAGATATTAGGCCTCAAATACGGCCTGATGGCTTGGGTATTGTATTGGCTCAGCCTCGAATACCTGCATCTCAATTGGGACTTAAACTGGCCTTGGCTCAACTTGGGCAATGCTTTTGCCTTCTCGCCGGAGTGGATACAGTGGTATGAGCTTACGGGCACACTCGGCGGAAGCCTTTGGGTGTTGGTAGCCAATGCTTGGCTCTATCTGCTCTTTACGCAGGGCTTTGCCGTGTTCAAAAGCAGAAAAGTACTGCGTATAGCCCTTTGGGTAGCCCTGCCAATAGTAGCTTCTTATATTCGTTATTTTACCTACCAAGCCCAAG
The DNA here is from genome assembly GCA_036788275.1 of Thermonemataceae bacterium. Lineage (GTDB taxonomy): Bacteria > Bacteroidota > Bacteroidia > Cytophagales > Thermonemataceae > DAIQNQ01. The sequence goes on along the minus strand of DAIQNQ010000086.1, from coordinate 5,817 downwards.
GAGAAGAGGTAGAGGTGGTAGTGGTACAGCCCAATATAGACCCTTATCAGGAGAAGTTTGTGGACAGCCCGAATTTTATTCCTTTTGATGAGCAAATAGAACGCTTTATCAAGCTCTCTGAGGAAGCCATTACTCCGAATACCCGCCTGATTGCTTGGCCGGAGACAGCCATTGATGCGGCTGTGCCTGAAAATCAGTTGCAGATGTATCCCTTTTTTCAAAAGATAGAAGCCTTTACCCAGCGCCATTCTCAAACGGCCTTGCTCACGGGGCTTACCACGATTCTTACCTATCCCAATGCGCAAGCCAGCCCCACGGCAAGACAGCACCAGAGCTTGGGCTACTACGATATATTCAATACAGGCCTTTTCCTGAAAGCACAGCCACCTTCTTGGGATTTTTATCACAAATCGAAGTTAGTACCCGCCGTAGAGGCCATGCCTTATCCTGCTTTCTTCAAGTTTTTGAGCGCTTGGACGATAGACCTCGGCGGCACGAGCGGCGGCTATGGCAAGCAAGCTGAAAGGGTCGTATTCACCCATGGCAAGCTAAAAGTAGCGCCTTTGATATGCTATGAGTCTATCTTTGGGGAGTTTGCAGGAGAGTATGTGAAAAAAGATGCCAACCTCTTGTGCGTCATTACCAATGATGGTTGGTGGGGCAATACGCCCGGCCATCGCCAGCATTTGGCTTATGCGTCTTTGCGAGCTATTGAAATGCGCCGCGATGTGGCACGCTCTGCCAATACGGGCATTTCAGCATTTATCAATCAGCGAGGCGATATTCTCCAGCCTACACGCTACTGGGAGCAAGCTGCTGTACGCGCCAAGGTGCAGCTCAACGATGCCAAAACTACTTATCTACTCTATGGCGATTATCTGGGGCGCATTGCGGGAGCACTCGCTGCCGGCTTGTTGTTGAGCGCTTTTGTGAGGGTGTATAGCAAAAAGATAGGCCGCTGAGAAAGTCCTTTGCCGTATTCAATAACAAAAAAGCCGAAGGCAGGTTATTTAAAGTCAAACCATCTTCTTATGAGTGTAGTTTTTTCGATGTCTCAAGCATTGCCTCCCCACCAGCATAGGCAGCAAGATATTTTAGATTTTATGTTGAATGTATATGGTGTGGACGAGCGAGAGGCGCGAAAAGTAGGTGCTATTTACAGAAAAAGCGGTATCGAAACGCGCTATTCGGCCATTGCCGACTACTCCCAAAAGCCCGAAGAGTGGACTTTCTTTCCTCAAAATAAAGATTTGGCACCTTTCCCTACCGTAGAGCAGCGCATGGCCTATTTCCAAAAAGCTGCCTTGCCCTTGGCTTTGCGTGCCGTACAAAGCTTGCCCCAAGTGCAATATTTGCCTCAGGTAAGTCACCTGATTACGGTAAGCTGTACAGGTATTTCGGCTCCGGGCTTAGACATTGCCCTGCTCAAAGCCTTACAGCTACCGCTCCATACTGCACGCAGTGCCGTCAATTTTATGGGTTGCTATGCGGGTTTCCATGCCCTTCGGCAGGCTGACGCAATATGTCGAGCAGACCCACAAGCCTTGGTACTTATTGTGGATGTGGAGCTTTGCACCTTGCATTTTCAAAAAAAATACGATACAGATAACGTAATGGCCAACGCCCTCTTTGCCGATGGTGCTGCTGCGGTATTGGTGGCCTCGGAGGCTTGGACGCAAGCGGAGTTGCTGCAAGGGATTAAATTGGAGCGCTTTTATGCTGAGATAGCCCCCGAAGGTGAGCAAGATATGGCTTGGGAGATTTCGGCTACGGGCTTTCAGATGACTTTGAGCAGCTATATTCCACAGCTTATCCAAAAAGGAATTGCCGATTTGGCCGCACGCGCCTTGCAAAAAAGCCAAAAACAGAAGGCGCAAATACAACATTGGGCTATCCACCCGGGCGGGCGCAAAATCTTAGAGGCTTTCCAGCAAGCGCTGCATCTCCCCGAAGGAGCGCTCCAAGCCTCATTCGATGTGCTGCGCGCTTTCGGGAACATGTCGTCGGTCAGTATTTTCTTTGTATTGCAAGAACTTTGGCAGCGGCATTTTCATTGGCAAAGCCACGAGCGTATCTTTGCGGCAGGCTTTGGCCCCGGTCTTACCATCGAAACAGCCCTGCTCAGCACCTTTCTGCCCGATTAATTGTGTTATTTGATAATTTGGTAACATAAGTGTCAAATATTTTTCATAACTTTGCCCCCTGAAATTTAATCGTTTATGCAAAGTATTAGAAATATCGCCATCATTGCCCACGTTGACCACGGCAAGACCACCCTCGTGGACAAAATGATTCACGCAGCCAAGTTGTTCAGAGACAACCAGCAATCGGGAGACCTTATCCTCGATAACAATGACCTTGAACGCGAACGCGGCATCACCATTGTTTCCAAAAATGTATCTATTCGATACAACGAACATAAAATCAACATTATTGATACGCCCGGTCACGCCGATTTTGGCGGTGAAGTGGAGCGTGTACTCAAAATGGCCGACGGCGTGTTGTTGCTTGTAGATGCTTTTGAAGGCCCTATGCCTCAAACACGTTTTGTATTGAGCAAAGCGGTTCAGCTGGGTCTGAAGCCCATCGTGGTAATTAACAAGGTGGATAAGCCCAATTGCCGCCCCGATGAGGTGCAAGACAGCGTATTCGACCTGATGTTCAACTTGGGTGCTACCCAAGACCAGCTCGACTTTAGAACTGTATTCGGCTCTGCCAAGCAAGGCTGGATGGGACTCGACTGGAAAAACCCTACCGACAACATTACTGCTCTTTTGGATACCATCATCGAGGTAATCCCTCCAGCACCTTCTCCTCAAGGCACTCCGCAAATGCAAATTACCTCGCTCGATTTTTCTTCTTTCGTAGGTCGTATTGCTATCGGACGTGTGTTCAGAGGCAGCCTTAAAGCTGGTATGAACGTGGCGCTGTGCAAAGCGGATGGCAGTGTTAAGAAAATGAAAATCAAAGAACTGCAAGTATTTGAAGGCCTTGGCCGACTCAATGTGGAAGAAGTAAGTGCAGGCGATATTTGTGCCATCACAGGGCTGGAAGGTTTCGAGATTGGAGATACTGTTACCGACCCTGAGCAGCCCGAAGCACTGCCCCGTATTGCTGTAGATGAGCCTACGATGAGCATGCTTTTTACCATCAATAATTCTCCTTTCTTTGGCAAAGAAGGTAAGTTTGTAACCTCGCGCCACCTTCGCGACCGCCTCATGAAAGAAATTGAGAAAAATTTGGCACTCCGCGTACAGCCTACTGATACAGAAGATAAATTTTTGGTATTTGGACGTGGTATCCTGCACTTGTCAATACTTATCGAAACCATGCGTCGCGAGGGCTACGAGCTCCAAGTAGGGCAGCCTCAGGTGCTCTTCAAAGAAGTAGATGGACACAGACACGAACCCATCGAAACGATGGTGGTGGACGTGCCCGAAGAGTTTGCCGGAAAAGTAATCGAATTGGCTACCCAGCGCAAGGGCGAGTTGCTTATCATGGAGCCTAAAGGAGATTTGCAGCATTTAGAGTTCAAAATTCCTTCCAGAGGTTTGATAGGCTTGCGTACGATGGTACTCAATGCTACCAAAGGAGAGGGCATTATGACCCACCGCCTCCAAGGCTACGAAGCTTACAAAGGAGAAGTGCCTGAGCGTATTAGTGGCTCTCTTATCTCCAAAGATACCGGCTCGGCTACGGCTTATTCTATTGACAAACTCCAAGACAGAGGTCGCTTCTTTATTGACCCGGGTGCGGATATTTATATGGGACAAATCATTGGCGAGCATACACGCGGTAATGACTTGGTAGTGAATATTGTCGAAAATAAGAAACTTACCAACTTTCGTGCTTCAGGCTCTGATGATGCCACAAGGATTGCGCCCAAAGTAGAATTTTCTTTGGAAGAAGCTCTCGAATATATCCAAAAAGACGAATACGTGGAGGTAACACCCACTGCCATTCGTATGAGAAAGATATACCTCGACGAAAACGAGCGCAAACGCATGGAGAAGAAAGTAGTTGCTTAAACGCGCTGCAAAATAAATTTTGAGAGAGCAAGGCCGCAAGCCTTGCTCTCTTTGTTTTTGAGCTATATCATAACAAGAGCGCCCTTGCCTGCGTTATGCCTCTGTCTTGTAACATCAACTTAATCTTTTGTAATATGCAAAAATCTCGACAATGGTTTTGGCTCTTGCTGCTGCCTTTGGGCTTTGTGGTAGGTGCTTTTTTCTCGAAGAGACCCGCCGAGGGCATTCAGGCCGAACACGTAAAATACGCCCAAGAAATGCTCGGCTTGGAGTTTTCTAAAGCAGAAATAGACTCTATGCTCGATGGCCTACGTCTCCAAAAGCAGCAATATGAGCGCAACCGCCGTCAATCGCTCGACAACAGCCTCATGCCTGCCTTGCTTTTCAATCCGCTGCCCAAAGGCTTTGTACCCAATACCCAGCAAAAAAAGCTGCAATGGGGCAAAATAGAGAAAGTAAGTCTGCCCCAAAACAAAGAAGACTTGGCTTTCTACTCGGTGAGGCAGCTGGCAGCCCTGCTCCAGTCGCGCCAAATCACCTCTCTGGAGCTGACACAGTTTTTCTTGGAAAGGCTCAAAAAGCACAATCCTGACTTGTACTGTGTGATAACCTTTACCGAGGAGCTGGCCTTGGCACAAGCCCGCGAGGCCGACAAGCAAATCGCCGCTGGGCGCTATAAGGGGCTGCTCCACGGCATTCCTTATGCCGTAAAAGACCTGCTGGCCACCAAAAAATACAAAACTACTTGGGGTTCTGTACCTTTCAAGGAACAATACATAGATACCGATGCCAGCGTGGTTCGTCAGTTGGAAGCTGCCGGAGCAGTGCTGGTAGCCAAGCTCAGTTTGGGCGAATTGGCTTGGGGCGATGTATGGTTTGGCGGTACTACCCGCAACCCTTGGAACTTGCAACAAGGCTCCAGCGGCTCTTCAGCAGGCTCTGCATCGGCGGTAGCGGCGGGCTTAGTACCTTTTGCCATTGGCAGCGAAACTTTGGGCTCTATCGTGTCGCCCTCTACGGTATGTGGCATTACGGGCTTGCGCCCTACTTATGGGCGTGTGAGTCGCCACGGGGCAATGGCCTTGAGCTGGACAATGGACAAGCTGGGGCCGATTTGTCGCAATGCCGAAGACTGCGCCATTGTGTTGAGTGTGATTTCCGCACCCGACCCTCAAGACCCGACCCTGATTGCGGCGGCCTTTAACTACGATGCTGCAAAGCCCCTCAAGAGTATCAAGGTGGGTTATCTGAAAAAAGTATTTGAAGGCAATTACCCCTTCAAAGAGCAAGATGCTGCTACCTTGGCACAGCTCAAGGCCTTGGGAATAGAATTGATTCCCGTAGAATTGCCTACCTTGCCTGATATTTCTTTTATTCTTTGGGCAGAGGCTGCCACTGCTTTTGACGAACTGACGCTCCAAAACCGCGATGAGCAATTGGTAAGACAAGTAAAGCAGGCTTGGCCTAATTATTTTCGTATGGCGCGCTTTGTGCCGGCGGTAGAGTACATCAAGGCCAATCGTCTGCGCAGTCAGCTGATTGAAGACACACACAAGGCCTTGAAAGACATAGATGTACTGGTAGCGCCCATCTGGGTAGGCTCCACCCTTACGCTTACCAACCTGACGGGACATCCCTGTGTGGTAGTGCCCAATGGACTGAGCAAAGAGCAAAACAGCAGCATCACCTTTGTTGGACAGCTTTTTGGAGAGGCCGAAATGCTGCTCGTAGCCAAGGCTTACCAAGAGGCCAGCAAGATACACTTGCAGCGGCCTGCCGGATTTTAAAG
>DAIQNQ010000085.1:0-12519 GCA_036788275.1 Thermonemataceae bacterium | reverse complement strand
CCCTTCTCCGAGAAAACAGAAGTAGCCGCATTTCTCCCTACACAAAATGCTGTGCTTAACGATATGGAATTTATGGCAGGCGAATTTGTGGAATTTGACCGAGAGGCAGGGGTAATCGAAATCGTCAATACATCGCAGGAGGCAATAGACCTTATCCTCTTTGGTGGCGACCACTATGACGAACCCATTGTGGCCCAAGGCCCTTTTGTGATGAATACACCGCACGAGATTTCGCAGGCCTACAACGATTACTATTCGGGAAAATACGGCACAATCAATTACTAAGAAGCAGGGGAGAATTCCTCTACTAAAAGCACTTACAAGCATTCTATCAACCTTAGTCAAATATCTGTTATGCTATACTATCAAAATCAATTTGTAACTGTTTCGGATATCGAAGGAGTACCCAACACGGTTCAGCTCCGTTGGACTGTTAAAACCGAAGAGATGGAAGCCAAGGATTTTGTAAGCATCCTTGAGCACTTTATCGAACTATTGACACAACACCGGTGGCGGGGCTTTTTGTCGGATTCGCGAGACTATCGTGCCGCTGTTACGCTTGAGCTACAAAAGTGGCACGACGAAACCATTATTCCACAATACGCTGCCTTGGGCATTCGTGAAGTGGTTGTGCTTATGCCGGAGGATTTGATTGCAGACCTCTCCATCAGGCAAGTATTTGAAGAGCCGATGGCTGCCTCAAACATCCATACTGGTTTTTTCTCAGATGAAGGAGAGGCTATTGCCTACCTGAAGACCATCTCAATAAGCGCCACACCATCAGACAGTTTTAAAAACCATGGTTAATTTGCCGCTTGCTGCATATCCAAGTCTTCGGTATATTCTGATACTCGGTGCTGGCGGGAGAGTGTAACATCAAATATCAAAGCTTGAAGGCACTGCGCTCTTTGCCATAAGCCATATTTGCTGAGACATTGCTCTTCAAATGTGCTTTTAGGCTTTTCCATAGTCTGGTTCTTATATAAACAAGCCTTATCCACCATCATTGAATTACAAGCTGTCAAGACCATAGAAAACAATAGCATAATCAGAGATTTGTGTAACTTTTTCAAATTCAGGATTAATTAGCTTTACAATGTATTTATCCTTTTCCAATATTAAATTTTTGACAAATGGACAACAATATCTTAAAGTTGATTGACCCAGAGATTCTGGAAGGAATGCAAGCTTTGCCGGCTGAACTAACTCAAGGAGGCCCTATCGAACAATCTTATCAGAGTATCAGAGAGCTGCTCAAAAAAATGGAGGCCCTTCCCTTTGTAAGTACTACGATGACCATGGAAGAAAGGCATGTAAACGCAGAGGGAAGAGAGATTCGGCTCATGATCTACCAACCAAAAGATATGAAGCAACATTCGGGCATTTGTGTCTATTGGATTCACGGAGGGGGCAATGTATTGGGTACGCCCAGAGAAGATGATATCGCTGCCATTTTTGTAGATAGCTTGAAATGTACCATGGTGTCTGCCGACTACAAAGTAGCCCCCGAATACCAACACCCCGAAGGCATGGAAGACTGCTACGCAGGCTTGGTATGGACGGCTCAACACGCCGAAGAACTGGGCTTTGACAAAAATAAAATTGCTGTTTGCGGAGAAAGCGCCGGCGGGGGTATGGCCGCCAGAACGGTTTTGCTCAATCGTGAACGCAAAGGAGTACATATTGCTTTCCAACTACTGAAATGCCCTATGTTGGACAATACCCACGATACACCATCGGGTAGATTGTCAGGATATTTGGGCTGGGACAGAGGCTCTTCCTTGTGGGCTTGGAATGCCTATCTGGGCGGAGACTTGGGCAAAAATGCCACGCCCCTGCAAAGCCCCTCAAGAGCTACTGATTTGAGCGGACTTCCTCCTACATTCTTGTATGTTGGTGCAGTAGAGCTGTTCAGAGATGAAGTGATTGTCTATGCCCAACAACTGATGATAGATGGCGTGCCCACAGAATTGTACGTTGCCCCCGGTATTTTACACGGAGGAGAGAGAATGGCACCCAATTCTAAAATATCAAAAACTGCCCATTTTCTCATGGCTGATGCAGTAAAAAGGGCTTTTAAATTATAATCGAACCGCCAAACAAGAAAACAATGGAGCTGAAAAACATATCCCCGATAGAAAAAGTAGGATACCAAAAACTCAAGATGAGCCATTGGGTATCTCATACCGAAATCATCATTAATGCGACTCCAGAGCAAGTTTGGAGCGTACTAACCGATACAGAAAGCTATGGCAAATGGAATGACATCATTCTCGAAATGGACGGTAAAATCGTAGATAAGGGCATCGTTGATGTCTTGTTCAAAGCCGAGCCGAAAGCAAACCCACAGTTGTTTCACAACCATTTGTTTGTAGAAGAAGGCGTGGAGTTTTACTGGAGTCAAGTTCAGACAATGGGCATCAAAGACAGGCATTGCTTCAGAGTAGAAGCTACGAAAGACGGCAAAACCAGATTTATTCAGTCCGACCAAGCACTGGGAGGCTTGAGCTGGTTAATAGGCAAGATGGCCGTAAATATTCAATTGAGCGTCTATCCCATGTTCAACCGTGCTTTAAAAGCAGAAGTCGAGCGAAGATTCCCATAAAAAATAATAAATTGCAATATGCTCGAACATTTGGAAGTTTATATCAACGCTCAAAAAACAATAGCCAATTACATGATAGGCTTTGGGGTCATCATGGTTGTATTGGCTATTGTGTTTCATTTTAGTGGCGCCAACACGCTCTTTGATGGGCTGAAAATTGGACTGCTCGTGGTAGGATTCCTCTCATTGGGCAGTGGATATGCCTATCGTATTACAGAAATAAAGCTGCTTGAGCAGCAAACAGAGTTGTATGAAGAAAGTCCAACGAAGTTCCATCTGGTAGAAAAAGCACGAATGGATAAAGTGGTAAAGAGTTTTCCGCTTTACCAGATAGTGTTTATAGCCGTCATCACGATCTGCCTCATCGTTACTTTCTTCCTTGAAAATAACTTTATCAATGGCATTCTATTTTCTGTGGTTATTTTCCTTCTGGGGAATATGATTGTTGAAAAGGTATCGAAAGCATCTATCTTTGAATACCAACAGCATCTAAAAGAGTAGTACGATGGACAATATCCTGCGAATTGAAAGTATATCAATGCTGCACGAGGTTTTGAATGAGCCTCCGCCCAAGCATCCTCTCTTGAGCCTTCTCAATCTTTCCAAGCTCAATGGCACCAGTGGTTTGGGGAAGTTTGATGGACAAAAAGCAGCTGCCTCTTTTTATGCAATTACCCTCAAACACTTAAAAGCTGGGCGTTTGCAATATGGCCGCAGCCACATTGACTTTCAAGGAGGCAGTCTGTTTTGCACCTCTCCCGAGCAAGTTGGTACCATAGAAAATTTAACATTTGATGAGGTTAATTACAGCTGGGGGCTTTTTTTTCATGCCGACCTGATACACGGAACCCCACTTTCCTCAAAAATAAAGGAATATACATTCTTCAATTACTCTACAGATGAAGCCTTACATCTGTCAGAAGATGAAAAAGCAACCTTGGCCGAGCTTATTGAGTCTATCAAAAAAGAACTCAATCGCCCCATTGATAAACATACAAAAAATGTATTGACTTCAGGAGTTGAGCTCCTCCTCAATCATTGCCTGCGCTTCTACGACCGACAGTTTATCACCAGAGAAAGGCAAAATAAAAGCGTGGCAGAGTCAATCACCAATTACCTACACGGCTATTTTCATTCCGACCAAATACACAATGGTCTTCCTACTGTACTTCAATGTGCCGAACAAGTAAATTTATCGCCCAACTATCTGAGCGATTTGCTTCGGAAGGAGACGGGCAAAACCACACAAGAGCACATCCATTATCACCTCTTAGAGGCGGCCAAGAACCTTCTGCTGGGCACGAATCAATCAGTAAAAGAAATTGCCCATTCCTTAGGCTTTGAGTACCCTCATTATCTTAGCAATCTGTTCAAGAAAAAAACAGGGCTCAGTCCTACCGAATACAGAAAGCAAAATTAGAGTAGTCAATGCCATCCTTTACCGGATGCAGTTCATACACTCACCCTAAATAGTTTTGATATGAAGCAGATTTCCTACTTATTCATCGCTTTTTTGTACTTGAGCCCCCTCATGGGAAGTGCTCAGTACTGTACAGAGGATACCAGATTTACGAATGCAGAGTTTTTTAGTAGTACAGAAGTAACTACCGTAACAGACCTCGTATATGGTACTGCTAATAATTTTGAAGGCAACTCGCAAGATTTACTCATGGATATTTGGTATCCTTCGGCGGCTAATGAAACTTTGAGCAAACGCCCTTTCATACTGTTAATTCATGGAGGAGGCTTTATCAATGGTTCTAAACAAGCAATGAGCGTCGAGTGTAGAAGTTTTGCTCAAAGAGGCTATGTAGCTGCTACTATGAGTTACCGTTTGGGCTGGGATATCAATAATCCTTTAGGACAGTCTTTAGCTACTTACAGGGCGCAGCAGGATGCTCAAGCGGCAATGAGGTATATCGTACAAAACGCTAATACCTATGGAATTGATACAGATTGGATGTTTATCGGGGGAATTAGTGCAGGTGCCATCACTTCCTTGAATGTAGTTTTTGTCAACGAAGCAGAGTGGGAAGCCTTCATTCCCGGCATTGTAGCAAATTTGGGTAGCCTAAATACTTCTGGAAATAATCTGACCCATTCTTTTGACATAAAAGCAGTATATAATAATTGCGGAATGACAAGAGAAGTCGCGATACAAGCAGAAGATATGGTTCCGGTTATTTCTTTTCACGGATACCTTGATAATATCGTCCCTATTGGTTCTTTCACTCCCGGAGGAACCGCGGGTTCAGCCGTAATTCACGATTTATTATCGGCGAATGGTGTATGCTCAGAGTTTACGATAGATTCCTTAGGCAATCATTGTCCTTTCCCGCGAGACTTTAGAGTTCAAAGAGTTGCTTGCTTTTTTAAGAGTGTTTTGTGTAATAATTGTTCAAGTAATTATTTTACAGAAGTAGTACCCGCCGATTGCCCAAGGATAACCGTTGTTGGATTGGACGAGGCAGCTATAAGAAAAAAACCTATTCAAATCTATCCAAACCCTGCTTCCGATTACCTAAACATAAGTGGAGCATCGAATGAATATCAAATCACGATTATGGATGCAATAGGTCGCTTGCAAAAAGCAGTTACGCTTACAGAAAATATCCACACAGTAGATATTTCCACGCTGCCCGCAGGTTTGTATTTCATAAGGATAAAGGATTTGAATAATGATTTGTATGAAGTTCAAAAAATAATCAAACATTAAGCACTCAAAGACAGCGCCTCTACAATATTCTTCTTCTCTGAAATGGGCTAAAGCTGTTGATGAATTATTTCTTTTACCTTCACTTCTTAATGGTTCAAATATTCATCAAAATCAACTAAGCCAAACAGTTTCTTTGATAAATCTCGCCTGCCTTACAACAGTACACAAATGCAATTAACTCATGGCTTATGAAAATATTTAAACAACATTTCAGGATTTGGTGGCAAAAACCTCGCAAATATGCAGAAAAATTGCCGGATAGAACCATCACTTTTTTAGAACTATTTTATGATTTGGTATATGTAATGATTATTGCTCAACTGTCGCATACACTCGCAGGACATCTCAATTGGAATGGTTTTTTGAAATTTGTCTTTCTATTCTTCATCACTTGGATAACTTGGTTCAACGGAGTAAATTACCACGATGCACACGGCAATAACGATATTAGAACCCGGATTTTCACTTTTTTGCAGATGTTTGGGGTAGCCGCCATGGCAGTATTTGCGCACTATGCTATAGGCGAAGGGGCTATCGGCTTTGCATTGAGCTATGCCTTTTCTCTTCTAGTCATCACTTATTTATGGTGGCGTACAGGCATCCACGACAAGGCGCACGCAGTACTGTCAGTGCCCTACACCCTTACTCATATATTGGCCGTGATTTTGGTGGTAGCCTCTGTCTTTACCGAAGAGCCTATGCGTTATTATTTGTGGAGCATTTCACTTTTTCTGATACTCGTATTACCCGTTTTGTTGATTGTTTTTCGGAGAAGAAATAAAAATGTGATTGCCCAATTGACAAGGTCTTCTTTGGTTTCTCATTCACTTGTCGAACGATTCGGTTTGCTCATCATCATCGTATTGGGCGAAGTAATCACCGGGGTAGTGCAAGGGCTTGCCCATCATCATCACTTCGGCTTTACAGAAGCCTTCGCTGCTGTATTGGGTATGGGTTTGGCCATCGGCTTGTGGTGGCTCTATTTTGATGCAATTTCGGGACATCTCCCACACAAATCCTTGTTGGCGAATGCCTCTTGGGTATATTTGCACTTGCCGCTCACCGTGAGCATCACAACCATTGGTGCAACAGTTCTACACATTATCGAACATTCTGAACATACTTTACACACAAATAGCAAGCAGTTTTTGGTGTTTGCTATTTTCACGACATATATTTCTATATTTCTTATTGCCTGCACCATTCAAATTCCGGCATCATCAAAAAAAGTGTATCATACCTCCCTGAGCACGCTGTTGCTGGTAGCTTTTCTGTCATTGGGGGTTTTATTCTTTCAGGTATCTACGATATTTTTACTAAGTATTCTTTTAGTGCTTATGCTTGCTCCGGTCATCACAGGCTTGAAGGTTTGGACGAAACAACGCGCAGCACACCAACAAGCTAAGCATTGAACCGAATATTAAAACTCTCAAAGAATAAGACTTTCATCAATCCGAGATAAAATAGCATTATCAAAGATTTGGTTTTATTCTGAAAACTATTTAGTTTTATTTCTCCTCCTCCTTTGTAAGAACCGAAGGTCGGCACAGCACACTGGATTAGGGGTGCTTTCAAAGGGTTTCTTTATAAAATTGCTTTGTTTTGAGTATAAACAGAAAAAAAATATGGTTTTGGTGCTTTAAGCTAATACATATTCTAATAATATTATTCCTATCTCTTTCTTCTTGTCGAGCAATAAAAATCATACATTCAAACGACAAAAACGAACAGTTTTGCTCAGAATTGGAATCGATTAATAAATTAATTCTAAATGATAAAGAAATGCTGAGCTACTTTTCAACTCTCCAGAAAGACTCTTTGATATTCTATAAAGACACCACCATCTCTATTGGGTTTCACTTATTTTTTACTCGTGATTTAGCATTAAGCAGAGCCAAGATTGATTCTACTAAAAGTCAGCAAGAAATATATCATGAATCAGAGCAGGAGTATTTTCAGTATAATCGAGAAAGAAAGAAAATCATTGCTCCTTGTAATTATAACATTCTTCTTAAAAATCACTCGGATTTAGAGATTAATTACTGGTACAATCCCAAAGACAAGGTCTATTCAATTGATATCGTTAAGATTCTAAAAAACCGGGTTATAAAAAAGGTTATGTGTTTTTAATCAAAGAGAATCTTTCAGATCTTGAAATTATCAAAAGAAGTCATTGGACTGAATAAAATACGTTTCTACACCACAACACCATTCGTAATGGGCAACAGTGATGAGCTTACTTGCTTTTTTGCAAAAAATAAAATCTTCTGTACCTTCGTTGCAGCAAAACCTCGGCGTACATGCGTATTTTAGTGATTCAAACCGCCTTCATCGGCGATGCCATCTTGGCCACAGGCCTTTTGGAAAAGCTGCACCAACACCATCCCCAAGCCCGCATAGACTTGCTCGTGCGCAAGGGCAATGAAAGCCTCTTTGTGGCACATCCCTTTATTCATACGCTCTGGGTGTGGAACAAGCAAAAGCATAAGTACCGCCACCTTTGGCAGATGCTCCTCCAGATACGCGCCCAAAAGTACGACTTGGTGCTCAACTTACAGCGCTTCTTGGCCACAGGCCTGCTCACCGCTTTTTCAGGCGCTCAAAAAACCATCGGCTTCGACAAAAACCCGCTCTCTTGGCTATTTTCGGAGCGCGTGCCCCACGCTATTGCCGCAGGTACCCACGAAATAGCCCGCAACCATCGGCTCATCGCTGCTTTGAGCGATAGCGAGCCCGCTCTGCCACGCCTCTATCCCAGCGCTACCGACTGCGAGGCCGTGGCCAATTACCAAAAGCAGCCTTATATCTGCATTGCCCCTACTTCGGTATGGTTTACCAAGCAGCTTCCGGCAGCAGCTTGGGTGGCGCTCTTACAGCAGCTGCCGCCTCATTACAAGGTGTACTTGCTGGGCGCACCCTCCGATCAAGCCGCCTGCCAAGCCATTATTGAGGAGAGCCAACATCCCCATGCACTTAATCTGGCCGGAAAACTCAGCCTCTTGCAGTCGGCAGCCCTGATACAAAAAGCCTCCATGAATTACGTAAACGACTCCGCCCCCATGCACTTGGCCTCGGCGGTCAATGCCCCCACCGCAGCAGTATTTTGCTCTACTATCCCTGATTTTGGCTTCGGCCCTCTCAGCACACGCGCTTCGGTAATAGAAAGCCCAGAAGCCCTCGCCTGTCGCCCTTGTGGCCTGCACGGCAAGGCGCAGTGCCCTTTGGGGCATTTTCGCTGCGCCACAAGTATCCGCACAGCCCAGCTTTTGGAAGTGCTGTGAGAATAATTTTAGCTGCTTGCACCAACCAGCTATCAACAAAATGCGTAATTTGAGAAGTGCTTTTCCAAAACGCTCTCCCAAAAGAACACTTGTACGCATGGCCGCTTGGTGCTTTTCCCTAAAAATTCCTTCTTTTTGGCTGCTCTGGCTCTTGGCCTCGCCCTTGCAAGCCCAAGAGCAGGTGCGCCCAAGCGACAGCCTCAAGGTGTATGTTTCGGTAGAGCAAATGCCCGTACCCAAAGAGGGCTTCGTGGCTTTTTACAGAAATATGGAAACGCAAATCCGCTACCCCCTCGATGCCTTGGAAGCAGGCATTGAAGGCTACGTATTTATCCGTTTTATCATTAATAAGAATGGCGAAATCACCTCACCCATCATCGTAAAAGGTTTGGGGTACGGCTGCGACGAAGAAGTGCTGCGGATATTCAGTGCCTTGCCTCCTTGGTATGAGGGACGCGAAAAAGGGAAAAAAGTGGCCGTACAGATGACCTTGCCTATCGTATTTAAAAAGCCTTGAAAATATTGCAAAGTACAAGCCTTTCTGCTATCTTGTTGCAAGCAAAACAGTCTTTTACACTCTAAAACTTCCCACAATGCTTACCGACGCTCAAAAAGTACGCATCAGCCAAATTTTTCAACTTTACGATGCCAATAAAAACAACCTCATTGAGGCCGTGGATATTGATATTATCTTGCAGCGCTTCCGAAAATCTTACCAAATACAAGTAGGCTCCGAGATAGACCGACGTTTCAAAGCAGTATTTGGGCAATTTTGGAGAAAATTGGTCTTGCTTTATGATGAAAACGACGACCGAAACATCAGCCTCGACGAGTTTTTTGCCGCCTACGAGGTACACCTCTCCAGCCAAGACCGCTACGACGAGATGATACGCCCCTTTATAGATGATATTTTTCCTATTGTGGATACCGATGAAGATGGCATGCTCAATCTCGAAGAATATACCCGTTTCTATTGCCTATTCCACGACGACGAAGCCGCGGCAGCCAGCAGCTTTCAGATGATTGATGGCAATAAAAACAGCAAGCTATCGCAGCTCGAAGTATATGCCTTCTTCCACGAGTTTCACTTTGGGCATTAATCAAAGCTGGAGCGTAGCGGCTTGGGCAAAGCGAATTCCCTTTTGGCGTGCTTCCTCGTAGATGGGCGCGCCGAGGTGTCCTAAGCCGCTCACATCAGACATACAATCCTCCAAAATCACCATTTTGGCGGCCAATGCTGGCGCATAATCCATTGCCTGCTTGATGCTCGTAGCTACGCAATGCGACTTGGCCTCTCCGGCTACCAATACCTGCTCATATTGCTGTAGAGCATTGATAAGTGCGGTATTGAGCTGTGTTTCGGGATGTGCCTCGTCGGGAATTTGCGCCATAAAAATCCCAAAATGCTCTGTAAGCGGATACGTGCCCTTGTGGGCGGTGGCATATTCGCGTCCGTGCAAGCGACTCCAGTCTTTCAGTGCTTCCATAATATGCGTATCCAAGGCCTGCCCCTGCGAGCCAATGAGGCAATGCTCCGGCCATATAAAATGCGGAAACTGCCCTTGTGCCTCCAGAGCTTCAATATAAGCCAAGGCTTTTTCGGGAGAAAAGCGTGCCTGCCAGCGCCCCTCACGTACTTCTTGCGCCGTGATTTGCGTAAAAGGCGCTACCTGCTTGCCGGAAGCATCTTGCCAAAAGGCCGGATGCGAAATATCATTGATAGGATGAGAGTCTATCGTGGCGCATATATAAGCCAAAGCCTTTTCATTTCTTTTGATAAAAGCGGCCAAGCGGCGCATATCTTCGTCGGCACCGGGTACAAAAAGTGCTCCTTGCGGATGACAGAAATCGTATTGTGCATCAATAATCAATAATGCCGTAGAACTCATAGCAGCGAAGTATTGTGTTTGATTTTAGTATTTTACTTTTCGGAAGCCTTTGAGGCCGAGTGGAATCCAGCCCAAGAGCGGCAAGTAATAAAACAAAGTGAAGGGATTTTGTAACAAAATACGCAGCGTAGAAAGAAAACCCAGCTTGAGCTTCTGCTTGGGGTCGGTGTTCTTTTTCTTAAAGCGTACCCTTTCAAATTCTGCAAAAAGCAAGGGCCAGCCAATAGGCAAGGTATAAGGGAAATGCTTCAGACTTTTGAGGATTTTTCCAAAAAACTCCCCCCATTTATAGGGCTGCTGCCCGTATTCCTTCTCGGCAGCCGTCAGCTCTGCCTGCATTTGTGCGTGTACTTTTTCGGATACCTCCCTGAAGTCCTCATAGGTCATCTCCTCAAAAGGCTTGTCGGTCATTTCGTAAGGCTTGATGCGCTTGCCCAATACAAAAGTGAGCCTTGCGGGAAAGCCCATATAGAAAATCCAAGGAAACATCAAAATGAAAGGTGTAATCAGCCCAATAGGCAAAAAAGGAATCCCAATCTTGTTCACAATACGATTGAGCCAAGGGGAGCTGTAAGTATAAGGATTGATGTATTCGCCATTGACAGTGGCAAAAGGAATAATATCGGTCTTGAACTTGATAGACATCTGAATCATCGAAGAAGAAAGCCGCTGCAAGCGATAGCGCTTGTCGAAGCCCTTGCCGATGCCCGGCACACCCTCAGGATAAATCAATAGGTTGAAATCATTCTGATACATCATCGTCTCGAAGTTCAGATAAGTAGCGTCCACACTGCCCATCGTTTTCCAAAAATGCTTGATTTGGAAGGTATTCATCAGTACCGAAGCCGAGAGCATCGGGGCAGCCAAAGGGCGGATGGCATCGGTGCCATAGTTGCACAAGCTGTGGATTTTGTAGCTGAGCAGCATACCGTCCCAAGGGAAAGCCATGCCTGAGTGGTTGCTGGCAAAGATGAGTGGTATATGCGGATTATTGCGCTGGGGGTAGTTTTCTTCAAAACCTACCAGCTTCGAGCGGAAATACACCTCGTCGAGCAAATCCATTACATCACCCGACAAGCACCTGCCTGCATCAAGATTGAAATAATCTGTAATAATAGATAGATTCTCGCGCACCTGCTCCGACATAGGAGGTATTGTAAAGTCTGTGGTGGCCTTTTGCAGCTCCTCTGCCGCTTTACTACTTGTATTTTTCTCCATAAGTGCTCCAATGAATTAAGAGGCCAAAGTCCAATCTGCTTGCCTTTTGTTTTGTGTTTTACAGAACTATATTAAGTAAAAATAGCATTTTTTTTCTACATAAAAAGGATTCTCAAGGATTTTGTTTGCGCTACTTTGCCTTTGGCAGAAGTATTTTCTAAATTTGAAGCTCATTTATTCCAAAAATACGTGCTTACCAAAAGAATTATTCCTTGCCTCGACATCAAAGAGGGCAAAACCGTAAAAGGTGTAAACTTTGAAAACCTCAGAGATGCCGGCGACCCCGTGGCCTTGGCCGCACTCTATGCACAGCAAGGTGCCGATGAGTTGGTGTTTTTGGACATTACGGCCACCGTCGAAAACCGCAAAACCCTGATAGATTTGGTAAGGCGCGTAGCCCAAGAAATCAATATTCCCTTTACCGTAGGCGGGGGCATCAGCTCCGTACAAGATGTATCGGCCTTGCTCAGTGCTGGTGCCGACAAGGTGTCTATCAACTCCTCGGCAGTGCGCCGCCCGGAGCTTGTCAATGAGTTGGCCGCCGAGTTTGGCAGCCAATGCGTGGTAGTGGCCATTGATACTCGTCAAATCGGCGACAGCCATATTGTACATACCCACGGCGGCAGGCAAGCAACCACGCTGCATACATTGCCTTGGGCACAAGAAGTAGTAGCACGAGGTGCAGGCGAAATATTGCTTACTTCGATGGATGCCGATGGTACCAAGCAAGGCTTTGCCTGCGGCATTACGGCTTTGGTATCGCAAAGCGTGTCTGTGCCAGTCATTGCTTCGGGCGGTGCGGGCAATGCT
>DAIQNQ010000084.1:7997-12556 GCA_036788275.1 Thermonemataceae bacterium | reverse complement strand
AAATTTATATAATATATTCGAGGCTCGTAGATACGCACTGCAGTGCGTATCTACATAATGCGTATCTACATAGTGTGTAATGGGCTAAGAACCCTGAAATTTTTTGCTAAAACATAAACGCTATTCTTGAATTTTATTTCATTCCACAACCTCCTACAAGATTAGCTTTGCAAAGGAGGAGACCATTTTAAAAGCCCAAAAATCAGCGAAAAAAGATTTCTTTTCGCTATCTTTGTAGAATTTCCTTTGGATATTTTGCTTCGAGAGCAGCAAAATAAAAGAAAATACCCACAAAATTGACTGCTGATTTATGCTTAATCGTATCTTGTATCCCTTTGTTTATGCCTTCTTTTATGCGCTGGGCAGCCTGCCTTTTTGGTTTTTGTACCGACTCAGCGACTTCTTCTTTGTATTGCTGTTTTATGTGTTTGGCTACCGCAAAAAAGTAGCTTACGACAATCTGAAGCAATGTTTTCCTGAAAAAAGTGAGGCCGAAATCCAACAAATCCTGAAAGACAATTATGTGCATTTGGCCGATATGTTCTTAGAGTTTTTTAAGGGAATGAACATCAGCGAAAAAGAAGTGCGCAAGCGCCTCAAAGACCTCCGCCCCGACATTACGGCACAAATAGACCAAAGTCCCACCGGCATCTATGCCCTTACGAGCCACTGCGGCAATTTTGAGTGGATAAGCGCGCTCTTCGCCCTTATTTTCAAACAAAAGAAGATTTGCGCCATTTATCAGCCCCTCAACAACCCGATATTTCATCGCCTCATCGTGAGCTCCCGCGAAAAGCGCGGTGCCAAGATGATTCCCATGAAAAATGCCACTGCCGTAGTGCCGGAGTATATGCAAAACAATTATTTTTTGGGTACGCTCTGCGACCAATCGCCGGGGAGAGCTGAAAAATTGTATTTCACCAAGTTTTTCAACATTCCTACCGCCACGCATACCAAATTTGCCGATGCCGTTTTGAGTAATCAGTTCCAGGTATGCTATATGAAAATCAACAAGGTGAAAAGAGGCTATTACAGCTTGGAGTTTGTACCGATTGACATCCAGCCCTTTTTGCCTTACAGTCCCGAAAATGCCCTCCGATTTGTGGATTTTTATAATGAAATACTCGAAGCACATATCCGCGAAAACCCAGCCCAATGGCTCTGGACACACAAAAAGTGGAAACATCGCCCCACCGAAAAAGACACCTTGTCGCCCCTGCTCACACCAGTCTCCTAAAGCTCGAAACCGATGAAAGCCATTTATTGGAAAAGCACCCTTTGTGCCCTTGTATGCCTGAGCTTGGGCATTCTCAGCGGTCTCAGCACCGCCGAGGCCATTCCTACTTGGTATGCCGGCCTCCAAAAACCCTCTTGGAATCCTCCCGGCTGGCTCTTTGGCCCTGTCTGGACAGTCCTATACCTTGCGATGGGCATTGCTTTAGGCATCGTATGGGACAGCCAACATCCTCTCAAAGCCAAGGCGATGGGGATTTTCGCCTTACAATTTTTGCTCAATCTGGCTTGGTCGAGTATCTTTTTCGGTATGCAGCAAATCGCTTGGGCTTTTGCAGAGATTCTCATGCTGCTGGCAGCTATCGGCTTTACCACTTATTATTTCTACAAAATAAAACCTATTGCGGGCTATTTACTCTTTCCCTATATACTTTGGGTGAGCTTTGCCACGCTGCTCAATGGCACGATTTGGTACTTAAACAGCTGATTTTCCTGCGCTAATTGTCCAAAGATGCCTACCTTTGTAAACAATACTTGATGCGCTTATGATAGAAATCTCCAAAAAGAAACCCAGCTTTCCCATCATTGCGGAGCTGCGCCAATACCTGCGCAAATACGAGCGCCTCTCGCCCCTGCCCCTGCACTACGAAGACCTGCTGCGCTATACCGAGGCCTTTCCGGTAATAGACAAAAAAGGCCATGATACGCTCTGGAACAGCGTGGTGTATGCTCCCTACATGCAGGCCGAACTGCATCGCCACCTTACCGAAATATACGCCTTGCTGCGCACCGAAGGCGACCTTTCGGTAATGGAGCACCTTTTTATAGACAGCATAGACTACTGCACCTTTGGCAACTCCAATCCCTTCAGAATCAGGGTAATGAACCAGTTCAATGACAATTATGATTATTTTTATATCAAAAAAGCCGATGCCTCGCGTATTTACGGCTTAGAGCTCGAAGACCTGCTCTCGCCCAACCGCATCAACTACCTCGTACACCAAGATACCCTCATCGAAGAGCACATCGCAGGTATTCCGGGCGATGTGTTTATCCAGCAGCACCTCCACAAAAGGGAGCTGAACAAAGTGCGCTTGGCCAAGGAATTTGTAAAGTTCAATGAGCGTTGCTTTATTCGCTTGCTGGGCGATATGCGTTCTTACAATTATGTGATAGACATTACCCAAGATTTCGACAATGAACAGTACCGCGTGCGTGCCATTGATTTTGACCAGCAATGCTACGAAGGGAAAAAAAGAATGTATTTGCCGCAATTCTTTAAAGAAAATAATGCCATCGTAGCGCTCTGCACCGAGTATATCAATCTCGAAACAGCCAAACAATACCAGCTCGAAGAGCGCAGCCTAATTGCCCGCCGCCTCAAATCGGCACGCTACCGCCTCAAAGACCTGATAGATGCCATGCGCCGCGACCAGCTCTCCAGCCCCGAAAAAACCCGTCAGTTGGCCGAAGAATTGGCCGAGCACCATCAAAACAAAGAGTTTTTGACCTGCCAGAATATGGGCGATTTGATGCGCCTGCACCTCAGAGCGCTTTTGCGCAAAAGCTTGAAGAAGATTTAAAAGCAATATCTGTGTACATCTGTGCCATCTGTGAGCAAAAAATATTACTAAAAGCTATGTAAAAGCATCTTTTCGTTGAATGCTTCGTGTATTTTAAGTGGTCTTTGATTTTTTACCACAAAGGACACAAAGTTTTCACAAAGGAAACAAAGTGCCATTCAGCGCTTGAAAGACTAAATCTGTGTACATCTGTGCCATCTCTGAGCAAAAAATATTATCGAAGACCAGCAAAAGCACTAAACAAAACAGCTTATTCCATTAATCTCGGTACTTTTTCCCCAAAAAATGTCCCAGAATACGCATTTGCAGACCGTAGGGCACTACGTGGCGCAAGGCTGCATACACGCACGTAAGCGTTTTGGGAATATGCACCGCCTTCTTACCCAACATCGCCTTGATGGCCGAGGCTGCCACCTCTTCGGGACTGGCGGTGAGGTATTTGGCCATCTTGCCCAATTTTTCTACCGTAGCCTTTACTTGCGCATTGGTAGCCACGCCCCCCGGGCAAAGCACCGTGAGCGATACGCCCGTGCCGCGTAGTTCCTCGCGCAGCGCTCTCGAAAAGCTATATACAAAGGCCTTTGAGGCGCTATACACCACCTTATAAGGCATATCGTAGAGGGCAGCCATACTGGCCACATTCAAGATATAGCTTTGGGGATGTTGACGCAGTTGTGGCAAAAAGAGGTGCGTGAGCCTTACGGTGGCCAGCATATTGAGTTTCATAAGGCGCTCCAAGAAGTCGAGCGAAAAATTTTCTATCTTTCCGGTATAGCCCATGCCCGCATTGTTGCAGAGGTAGCGGATGCCGATGTCTTCTTTTTGGCAAAAATCGAATATTTCTTGGGCAGAGGCATCTTGGGTAAGGTCGGAGGCGATTGTCCAGACAGCAATGCCGTATTTTTGTCTTAAAAAATCGGCACTTTCCTCGAGTTCGGGCGAGGGCAAGGCCACCATCACCAAGGCAATGCCCCTTTGGGCGAATTCCTCGGCCAAGCAGCGGCCAATGCCATGACTGGCTCCGGTAATCAAGGCGGCTTCGCTGTACTGTGCACTTGTATTTTGCATGAAATATATCTTTTTAACCTGAAAAATTTGCTTGGTAACTATTTTATCTAGGAAAATATACAAAGATTTTTCATATCGCCCCGATGGGGCTTTTATGCCTCTGATGGCTTTGCCTATGAACATTTCGCCCCTCTGGGGCTGTATTTTCACTCAAGCCCCAGAGGGGCGAACTAATAATAGTTTCTGAAAGCCCATGTATAAAGCTCCTTGGGAGCGGTATAAAAAAGCCTTTCACCAAAACAAGAAGATAGAATGAATACCGAAGATTCATTCAAACAGCTTTTTATTTTTTTGCGCTTGTAACCAGTCCAAGCTTTTCTGAATACCCTCTTGCAGGGGTGTAATCTGATAGCCCAACTGCTTGATGGCCTTCTCGCTGCTCAAAGACCAATCGTGGAGGTACTTTCGGATAAAGGGCGGCGTAATGAGCGGCTGTCGGCCAAAGTTTTCGGCCAAAAAGAGTTGTATTTTGGCAAAGCCCATCATCAGCCAAAGCGGCAGCGGTATCAGCTTGTACTTGCGCCCTATGCAAAGACCAATGGTATCAAAAAACTCTTGATAAGAGGCGTTGCTCCCGCCCAAAATATAGCGCTCGCCGGATTGGCCTTTTTCCATAGCGGCAATATGGCCTTGCAACACATCTTCGATATATACATAGTTGCCGATACGCTTCCC
>DAIQNQ010000084.1:0-7897 GCA_036788275.1 Thermonemataceae bacterium | reverse complement strand
CCCGCCGTAGAGGTACACACCACGCGCCGCAGGCCCAAAGAGAGCGCCGCTTCCAATATGTGGCGGGTAGCTTCTACATTCATCTCGTAGAAGGCACGGGGATTTTTGTCCCATACCTTGGCGTAAGCGGCCAAATGATAGACCTCCTCGCAGCCCTGCATGGCAGCCAAAATAGAAGCTTGGTCTTGCAAGTCGCCTCGGAAGGTTTTGATATGAGGATGTGCGAGCAAAGCCGCCGCTTTTTGCGGAGAGCGCACCAAGGCGTGGATGTGGTGGCCTGCCTGTGCCAAATGCAAGGCCAAGCGCTCGCCTACATAGCCCGTAGCTCCGGTAATCATGATATTTTTTGCCATGGAATTTTCAGAAGTGATAGGCCGCAAAGAAAGCAAAAAATCTTGAAAATTCAGCTTTTTCCTCCTTTTGCTTTGTAAAGAGCAGGCAGCGAAAACATCTTTTTAAATATTTGGTTAAAAACTTACACGGTTTTCTACGCTTATTACGTCTTTATTTTTGAATAACATGAATACTGCTCTCCGCCAAGCCTTTTTTGAGGCCTCTCAAAAAGCAGAGAAATTGGCCAATTTTGAAGAAATGTTGCTTTTACACGCCGACGACAGCCCCCTTGCCTTGGCTTATAAAGCCGCCGCAAAGGCACTGAAAGCACATTATCATTGGCTTCCGGCTATTAAGTTGAGCTTGTATTTGGAGGCCAATCTGATGCTCGAAAAGGCCATCGCCAAGGAGGCCGAACATCTCGAAATCCGCTTTATCCGCTTTGCCATCGAAAGCAGCCTGCCTGCCGCTGCCCATAACTACGCCCTGCATTTGCGAGAAGATAAAAAAGTGATTTTGGCAAGCTTGCCACAAAGCAAATTGCCCAAAAAATTCAAAACAAGCATTGCCGACTGCCTCTTGGCTTCGGGCATCTGTACCTTTGCTGATAAGCAAGCACTGGTAGCTTTTGCCTCAGTATAAAGCCGCTTGGCGCAGTTCCTCCAACAAAGGCCAAACACCCAAGCGATACGCTTCGACCTGATGGAGCGCTTCGATACCCGCCACATTGCACGTAAAAGCCGCCTCGGCATCGGCCAGCACCTCCGGCAAAAAAAGTCCCTCTGTAATTTCAATCCCTTTTTGCTTTGCCCAAGCGATAATAAAATCACGCATAATGCCCGCTTTGCAACCCGTAGCCAGCGAGGGTGTGTAGAGTTGCCCCTCTTTTACCCAAAAAATATTGGAAGCAATGGCTTCGGCCAGATGTCCCTGCGTGTCTAAAAGCAGGGCATCGGCGGCGGCTTGTGCTTGCTTATAAATACCCGCCAACACATAAGGCAAGCTCCCAATGGTTTTGAAAGCCGATACAGGGCTTTGATGGAGACGGTAATCGCGGTATATCAGCACTTTTTCTTTGTCTTTATTTGCTCTGGTTTCCAAAGTTTTTGCAAATACCAAGTATTCCATTCCCTTTTGTGTAGGGGTATAAAGGCCGCCTATGGCACGCCAGCAGAGCACTTTGATACGCAGCCAAGGGAAATCTTGCGGCTGTGCCGACCCAAGCAGTGTATTGAGCTGGGCTTGCAGCCAATCGGGACTGAAACCTTGGGGCGCTTCGATATATAAAGCTGCCAAAGCTGCTTGTAGGCGACGAAAGTGTGCGTCGAGGTGTAATATTTTTCCCTCTTTAGCTACCATTGTTTCAAATACTCCATCGCCATAATGGGCGCTGCGGGCTTGCTCGCCGCCTGTCCAGGTATTGGTGTTGTGTATCGTTCCGTTGTAAAGGAGATATGGCAGGGTGTTTTTTTGCACGATTGTATTGATTTGATACATTTTTTGTTCATTTACGAACGTTTTATCTTTATCTTGGCAACAGATATGGGCTTTAGCGTATTAAAACAAGACTTTTCGTACTTGGTATCGCAATTGTAAATCAAGAGTAAATCGGCTACAAAAGTAATGATTTGAGAGGACATTCATCCAAATTCATAAAAATCTATGAGTGAAAGAAGCAGTATTTTCGATATGATTGGCCCAATAATGATTGGCCCTTCCAGTTCGCATACCGCCGGAGTGGTACGTATCGGACGTGTAGCGCGAAGGCTTTTGGGGCAGCAACCTGAGGAAGCACAAATCACTTTTTATAATTCTTTTGCCCAAACCTACGAGGGGCACGGCAGCGACCGTGGCATTATTGCAGGATTGCTCGACTTCAAGACCGATGACAAGCGCATCAAGGAATCCTTACAGCTGGCCGAAGCCGCCGGACTCAAATACCACTTCAAAGCCGTAGGCAATGCCTCTGCCCTCCACCCCAATACCATCAAACTGGAACTGCGAGGTGCAGGGCGCAGCGTAGAGGTAGTGGGCGAAAGCAAGGGCGGTGGGCTGATTAATATTGCTTCTTACAATGGTTTTAGGGCGGATATTTCGGCCTCCTTGCATACACTCATCGTACTGGCCGACGATGTAAAGGGCAGTGTGGCTTTTATTGCTGATGTATTGGCACACGACGACTGCAATATCGGCTCCATGACCGTGTCGCGCAAGGGAAAAAATGAGCTGGCTTGCCAGTTTTATGAAATGGACTCAGGCATCAGCGAAATTGTTTTGGCCTATATCCGCAATCTCAAATGGGTAAGGGAAGTATTGTACCTACCTAATATTGACTTATAGTTTTCAACATCTTTCTTCTATTTTACATCATCTATATTCTGAATACAAATGAAAACCAGATTATTTATTCCTATGCTTTTATGGGCGCTTGTAGCAAGCACAGCACTACAAGCACAAAATACCGGCAAGAAATGGTCTCTGAGCGAGGCTGTAACGTATGGTATCGAAAACAACATCTCCGTACAGCAAAGCCAGCTACAGGTGTCCAGCTCACAAAGCACTTATCGCCAGTCGCGAGAGTCGCGCCTGCCCAGCGTAAATGGCAATGGTACTCAAACCCTGCGCACCGGGCGCTCTATTGACCCCTTTACCAACCAGCTGCGCGAGCAGAGCATCAACTCCACCAGCTTTGGCTTAGATGCCAGCGTAACGCTCTGGAATGGCTTCAGAACCAACAATACCATCAAGCAAAATGAATTGAACTACCGCGCCTCACAGCTCGATGTAGAGCAAGCCAAGCGCGATGTATCGCTCAATATTGCCACAGGCTACTTACAGGTGCTTTTGGCCAAAGAGCTGCTCAGTGCTTCGCAACAGCAATCCTTGGCTACCAAAAACCAAATAGAGCGTACCGAAAAACTCCTCGCCGCCGGAAGCGTAGCCGAAAACCAGCTGATTGATCTGAAAGCACAGCTGGCCAACGACGAGGTGAATGTAATTACCGCCGAAAACCAACTCAGCATCGCCAAGCTCAATCTGATGCAGCAAATGAACCTCCCCGCCACCAGCGATTTTGATGTGCAAGAGGTAGAAGTAGGCCTGCTCACCAACGAATACGAGCAGCAGAGCCCTCAGCAGATTTATGATGTGGCCGTAAACAACCAATTCGACATCAAAAGTGCCGAAATGCGTATCCAAAGCAGCAGCTACTCCAAAGAAGTGGCACGCGCGGGCTTGATGCCGAGCTTGGCCTTGGGCGCAGGGATTTCTTCTTTCTACTCCGATGCTGCCCCCGACCAACGCTTCAGCGCCGATGGTACTTTTACTACGCAGCAAGTACCTGTGGGCTTTTTGGCCAATGACCCCACCCAGCTGGTAATACGCGAGCAGCAAGTACCTAATGGAACTTTGGTGGACAATGGCTTCCGTAGCCAAGTGGACTTCAACCGCAGTACTTATGTAGCCTTGCGCTTGAACATCCCGATTTACAACAATGGTCAAGCACGCAACTCCATACAGCAAGCCGAAATCAACAAGAGAAATGCCGAATACACTGCCCAATCACGCCGTATCCAGGTGCGTCAGAATGTGGAGCAAGCTTACAACGATATGAAAACCACCTCCAAAAGCTACGATGCACGCCGCCGACAGGTGGAATCTCTGGAGTTGGCTTTCCAGAATACCGAAAAGCGCTTCAATGTAGGAGCTGCCAATGCGGTAGATTACAATTTGGCCAAAATCAACCTCGACCGTGCCAATGCGGAGCTTATTCGTGCTAAATACGACTATTTGTTCAGAATCAAAGTATTAGATTTTTACCTCAACAAACCGCTCGATTTATAGATTGCGTCTAAACTTGCTTTTGCGTAGCTTTGAGCATCAGGCATCTTACAGCCCGCCCATCCACTGGCAAGCTGTAAGATGTTGTATTTAACTTATCAAGAAATCAACCAACAACACAACATACAATGAAAAAGAAATCCAATAAATGGCTCCTCTACGCTGTAATCGCCTTGGTAGGACTGATTGTTTTCTCTGTAATCGCAAGAAAATCAGGTTGGATTGGGCAAAGCGAAAAACCTACGGTGGAAATTATTAAGGCCGGAAAAGTAGATATTATCGAAAAGGTAGGTGCCTCCGGCAAAATACAGCCTACCATCGAAGTAAAAATCAGTCCTGATGTATCGGGAGAAATCACTGAACTTTATATCGAAGAAGGCGACTCGGTGGTAAAAGGACAGCTCCTGTTGCGTATTCGCCCCGACAACTACCGCGTGGCCGTGCAGCGTGCCGAAGCCTCGCTCAATACCAGCAAGGCCAATATGCTGCAATCGCAGGCGCGTGTGGCGCAATCGGAAGCGCAGCTTTTCAGAGCCAAAGCCGATTATGAGCGTGCCAAGCAATTGTTGGAACAAAAAGTGATTTCTCAGTCGGAATATGACCAAGCCTTTGCCACCTACAAAGTAGCTGAACAGGAGCTACAAGCGGCCAAAAACAACGTGCAAGCGGCCCAATACAGCGTGCTTACTGCCTCGGCTACTGTAAATGAAAGCGTGGACAACCTCTCGCGTACTTCTATTTATGCGCCTATGGACGGTATTATCTCTAAGCTTGCCGCCCAAAAAGGAGAACGCGTAGTAGGTACAATGCAAATGGCCGGTACCGAAATTCTCCGTATCGCCGACTTGGGCAGTATGGAAGTGCAGGTAGATGTAAACGAAAATGACATTGTGCGTGTATCGCTTGGCGACACTACCGAGGTAGAAGTAGATGCTTACAGCTATCTGAACAAGAAATTTGTAGGCGTGGTTACTTCCATTGCCAATACAGCCAAAGCCAGTGTAAGTGCCGATGCCGTAACGGAATTTCAGGTAAAAATCAAAATTCTGCCTACTTCCTACCAAGACCTCATCGCCAAAACGGGCAATAAGTTTCCCTTCCGCCCCGGTATGACGGCCAGCGTAGAGGTAATCACCGAAAGCAAAAAGGGAATATTGGGTGTGCCTAATGCCGCCGTAACGGCCAAAAGCCCCTCTGAGTGGAAAGCGCTTGGCGGTGCAGCAAATAAGCCTGATGACAAAGGAGAGCAAGTGGCAAAAGCCGATAATGAGAAAAAGGAAATCGTATTTGTCTATAATCCTACAAATAAAAAAGTAACGGTCAAAGAAGTCAAAATCGGTATTATTGACTTCAATTATACCGAAATACTCGAAGGCCTCAAAGAAGGCGAGCAGATTGTAGTAGGCCCTTATTTGATGATTTCAAAAAAACTACGCGACCAAGATGAGGTAAGCGCACAAGAGAAAAAAGAAAAAGTAGAGAAGCCTTAACTCTGACTATCAAACCATTAGCAAAACACTTTATTGGCTTGGCCGATAAAGTGTTTTGGCTTTTATAGGCTTCTGCCAAACTTCTCGTCCTTGGGCAGCGTTTGTATTCCTGAATCTGTTTTTGTAATTTTAACACAGCTTTGATACGGTACTGTTTATGCACATTTTTTATAAACCAAGCCTCCCCTACTTTATGAAACACTTGCTCTGTTTACTCGCCATTTGCCTTTATGTGTCTTCCACAGCTTCGGCACAAGTACAAACCCAAGAGGAGGAGCTTCTACTTGAGCCTGTTGATAAGGAAACAACTCCTGTGCTGTACTTTTTGGCCTTGGACAAGCCTCGCGGCGAGAAAAGGATTCGCTATTATGCAGGCAGCGAAATCTTATTCAAAATGAAAGGGGAGAATTTCATCCGAAAAGCAAGCATTCTGGAAGTAAAACCCAATACCTTTGCGGTGAATGGTGGTGAAGTCTCTATCGGCGATGTGCACTCCGTAACGATTCACAAGAAAAACGGCCTTTTCCGACAAGCATTGATTTACCTGCCCGCAGCAGGTATCTTGTATTTTTTAATGGATAGCCTCAACCCTGCCAATACAGGCAGAGAGGGTTTCTACCCCAACCAAAATACTTATTTCATTAGTGGTGGATTGGTGGGCGCTGGTCTTACCTTGCAATTCTTCAAAAAGCGTACTTATCGTATTGGTGAGCGCAATATGCTCAAGACACTACAAGTTTGGTAAAAAGCTGCCCGATAAGGTAAATTAGAGGCTTTCTTCCTATGGTTCGCAATACAAAAGTCCTTTTATTTATTAAAATCGAAAATACTCCTCTCTTTATGAAATACCTACTTTTTTTGTTCACTTTTTTGCTGTGTAGCTTCCCAAAAGCTTCGGCGCAAATACAAACTCAAGAGGAGGAACAAGTTCCCACAGAGGCCAATCCCGAAGAAGAGCCTCCTCCAATTTATTATTTGGCTTTAGACAAGCCTCGAGGCAAAAAAAGAATTCGTTATTATGCCGGAAATGAGATTTTTTTCAGAATGAAAGGGGAAAGTTTCACCCGCAAAGCCACTATTTTGGAAATAAAACCCGGTATTTTTATAATTAATGAAGGCGAGGTCTCTATTAATGATGTACACTCGATTACGATTCACAGGAAAAGAACTCCTTTCTTTCGTTCGGCCCTGACTTACATACCCGTGGCAGGTGTTGCCTACTTTTTGATGGACAGCCTGAACCCTGCCAATACAGGCAGAGAGGGCTTCTACCCCAACCAAGGTACTTATATGGTAGGTGGAGGACTTCTTGGCTTGGGCATCGCCTTGCATCTTCTCAAAAAGCGTACTTATCGTATCGGCGAGCGCAATATGCTCAAGACGCTACAAGTTTGGTAAAAAAAGCTGCCCGATAAGATACGTAATCGCCCTACCACCAATGGCCACACGCTTCTCGGCAAGTTGCTCACAATACAACAACCCACCCCTTGTGGAAATCTGCTTGGCCTGAAGTGCCTTTTTGCCCAAGCACCCCGCCCAATAAGGAATCAATGAGGTATGGGCTGAGCCTGTTACCGGGTCTTCGTTTACACCAACCGCAGGGCCAAAAAAGCGAGACACAAAATCGTATTCTTCGCCCAAAGCCGTGGCAATCAATCCACGCACAGGCAATTGCATCATTTTAGCGAAGTTAGGCTTTAAATCCCTCACTATTTTCTCAGATTCAAATACCAACAGGAGGTCTTCGCCACCACGGTACACCTCCAAAGGCTCTGTACCGATGGCATCAATAAGCTGAAAAGTAGGAAAATCTTTTTGCAAGGTACTCTCCGGAAAATTGAGCCAGAGCTTTTCTGCTTCTTTTTTTACGGAAAGTAAGCCACTTTTGGTATAAAACTGTATTTCAGTCTTTGGATAAGCCAAATGCTCGAATATGACATGGGCGGCAGCCAAGGTGGCATGCCCGCACAGCGCCACTTCGGTAGTGGGCGTAAACCAGCGCAAATGAAAACCCTCGCCTTGGGGTACAAAAAATGCTGTTTCGGAGAGATTGTTTTCGGCAGCTATCTGCTGCATGAGGCCTGCTTCAAGCCATTGCTCCAATACACATACTGCTGCCGGATTGCCTTCAAAAACTTGTGCAGCAAAAGCATCTACTTGATAAATGGGAATTGTCATGAAATTATAATTTAGCTTTTAAAGATACGCAGCCGTGGAGAAATATGAAAATAAAA
>DAIQNQ010000083.1:4109-12787 GCA_036788275.1 Thermonemataceae bacterium | reverse complement strand
GAAAAAATGGGCAATGGCTCCGTAAATTCCATAAATAATGTGATGTAGATACGCAAGCATTGCGTATCTATATCATCATCATTAATCCCTAAAGCTTCTTTCGTATTTTTCGAGCATTTTTTTGTACTGCTCTGCTTCCGGCATTTCGTAGTTGCGCATGGCGGCTTCTATCTGGCTCAAAATAATGAGGTTGGTTGTGATTTCGCGGTCGTCGTAGCGGCCTTTCTTGGTCAGATAGTCGAGCATTTCTACGGCGCGTCGTCCCATTTTATCAGCGATTTCTTTGGCTTCCTCTTTCAGGTCTAATTCCAAAGCCAGTGCTACAAACTGCACACTATATACATCATAAGCGATGGGACTGTCGGGAATTTTCTGCATACAATACAACAGCGCTTCCTTGGCTTTGTCTTTCTTTTCTTCCAAGATAAGTTGTTCTACCAGCTTGGCAAAAGAACCTCGCGAATTGAGGGTAAAGCGCTGGTAGTTTTCATCATAATACACCCCGGGCTTATCGAGATTGCGCCAGTACATTTGCTTCTCGAAAGCTTTGCCATTGATGTTGATGCTTTGTTTTTCTACCATATTTTGGTACATCAAGTCGCTATTTACAAAGATTTCCGTATTTCCGCGCTGATTGCGGCTGCCCAGCTTGGCAGGGAGCAGGCGCAGCGCCAAGCCCTCTTGTTGGAAATACTCTTGGAGGTTGAGGTAGCTGGAGTTGCCCAAAGTGCTGGAGAAGTAGATAGGACGCTCCCAGTTGTTGTGGGCAATCATATCTAAAATCATCAAGTCCGACTTAAACAAATCACCTTTACTGAGTGTCCAGTCCATTTCGCCTACGATACGGTCTTCGTATTCGGCAGGTACAATGCCCAAAGCTTTCACTTTGTCTTTGTCCACCTTCAGGCGCAGCCTTTTGGAGGGGATAAAAGTGAGTGAATCGTCTTTGGTATAGGCTACCCTGATGGCCGAAGGATTGTTTTTGAGGTAGTTGAAATACTCACGCAAGTCAATGCCTTGGGCATCTATCTGTTGGGCTTGCGCCTCAGAGGCTACGTAAGGGTAGGGAGTATAAACGATTTGGTCATTTACACCCTGACGAAACTGCGGCTCCTCCAAAGAAATAGGCAGCGGAGCTGATTCGTAGGCCTGACGCTTCATTTGCTCGATGTACCAGTCGGTAGCCAGCAAGCTCAGGTTACACACGCGCACATCGGTACGGAAGCCTTCTACTTCTTGTACATACCAGAGCGGGAAGGTGTCGTTGTCGCCACCTGTAAAGAGAATCGCATTGGGTGCACAAGAGTTGAGGAGATTTTTGGCCGAATCTACTGAAAAGTAGCGCTGAGAGCGGTCGTGGTCGTCCCAGTTTTCTGCAATCATAATACCCGGTACCAGCAGGCTCAGAGTGCAAGCCAAAGCAGTACTTACCACTTTGTTGGCAATCACTCGCTCTAGCAGCTCGCCCAAGGCCATCACGCCAAAGCCAATCCAGATAGCGAAGGCATAGAAAGAGCCTACGTAGATATAGTCGCGCTCGCGCGGTTCTACGGGTGGGGAGTTGAGGTAGAGAATCAGGGCTATTCCCGTTAGGAAAAAGAGCAGGCCTACAATCAAGAACACCTTTTGTTGGCGGAGGTAATTGTAGAAAAAGCCCAATAGACCTAAAATCAGAGGCAAGGCAAAGTATTGGTTGCGGGCTTTGTTCTGGCCGATGAGTTCGGGCACATTGCCGGTTTTGCTTTCCCAAGGAGCAAGCGTACCGGCATTTTGTACGTCGTGTTCGCGGCCTACGAAGTTCCAGCCAAAGTAGCGCCAGTACATGTGAATGAGCTGGTATTTGATAAGGAAGCCGATATTATCGCCCATCGAGGGTTCTTGCTGCGGGCCGAGTTCTGCTATTTGGCGATAGAGCCTTTGGTGCTCAGGGTCGCGGCTGTACATGCGGGGCAGCAGGGTGTTTTTGTCGTACACATTTACCAAACGGTGGTCTTGCACCACGTATTTTTTGAGCTGATTATCTTTGCGATATACAGGTGCACCTTTGTATTGGTCTATCAGCTTGGCTGTAAACTTCTGTCCGTAGAAGAGCGGCCTGTCGCCGTATTGCTCTCTTTTGAGATAAGAAACAAAGCTTACGATATTTTCGGGATTATTTTCGTCAATAGGAGGGTTGTACTGCGAGCGTACCAATACAATGCCATAAGAAGCGTAGCCAATCAGAATAAAAGCAAGGCTCATAAATACGGTATTGAGCAATACCTTGCCTTGGCGAATAGAGTAGATGATTCCGTAGAGCAAGCTGCCCAAGAGCAAGCTCACAAAGAGCGTAATACCCGTCCCAAAAGGCATACCGAGGCTGTTGGTAAAAAACACCTCGAAATTACCCGCCCAGCTGGGCAAGCCGGGGATTACGCCCAGCATAATCACCAAAATCAAAGCGCCACTAATCACCAAGGTAACTAAAGTGCCTTGGTTGGTGGTATTGGGGTATTTTTTGTAATAATAAATCAAGCCCAGCGCCGGAATAGCCACCAAGTTGAGCAAGTGGACACCTATCGAAAGACCAATGGTATAAGCAATGAGTAGCAGCCACTTGTTGGCGCGTTGCTCGTCTTCCACACGTTCCCATTTGAGCATTTCCCAAAATACTAAAGCCGTAAAGAAAGAAGACATGGCATATACTTCGGCCTCTACCGCCGAAAACCAGAAGGAATCCGAAAAGGCATAAGCCAAAGCACCGATAGCGCCTGCGCCTACCAGCAAAATGCTTTGGGATTGCGAAAGATTTTCTTCTGTCTTATAAAACTTCAGCCCCAAGAGCGTAATTGTCCAAAACAAAAACAAAATGGTGAAGCCGCTGAAAAGCGCCGAGGAAACATTCACCCAAAAGGCCACGCTTTCTACATTGCCGAAAGCCAGCATCGAAAACATACGGTTTACCAACAAGAAGAAGGGTGCTCCCGGAGGGTGAGGCACTTGGAGTTTGTAAGAGGCGGCAATAAACTCCCCGCAGTCCCAGAAGCTCGCTGTGGGCTCTAAGGTAAATAGATATACCGCAGTGGAAAGGGCGAATACTGCCCAGCCTACTTGGTTGTTCAAACGACTGAAATATTTCATTGTGTTATGTTGATTGATTCTGTTGTCAGGTGCGAAAATACTAAATAAAAAAAGAAAACCTACATAAAACATGCAGGTTTAAGCTTTTTTAACAAGTGCTTGTGGCGAATTTATACTTCGGCGGCAGGCTGCAAAATTCCTTGTACAAACTGCTTGGCGGCTTCAGCGGCATCGCTGCTTTTGCCCAAATGCTTGATAAAAGCGCTGCCAATGATAGCGCCTTGGGCGTAGCGGCAGGTGGTTTGGAAAGAGGCAGCATCAGAAATACCAAAACCGATAAGACAAGGATTTTTGAGCTGCATGGCCTGAATACGCTTGAAATAAGCTTCTTGCTCTTCGCTGATGCCTTGGCGCGTGCCCGTAGTGCTGGCCGAAGATACCATATAAATAAAGGCCTCGGAGAGCTGGTCTATCATGCGGATGCGCTCTTCTTTGGTTTGGGGCGTAATCAGGAAGATATTTTCCAAGCCGTATTTCTGAAAAGTCGGTCTATAAAGCGCCTCGTATTCGGCCAAAGGCAAATCGGGCAAGATAAGGGCATCTACTCCCACGGCTTGGCATTGTTGGCAGAATTTCTCGATGCCAAATTGCAGCACCGGATTCAAGTAGCCCATCAACACCACAGGCAGCTGGATACGCTGGCGCATCTCGGCGAGTTGCTCAAAAAGTACCGTCAGCTTCATGCCATTGTCGAGGGCTTGGAGGCTGCTTTGTTGGATGGTTTCGCCATCGGCCAGTGGGTCGGAGAAGGGCATGCCTATCTCTACCATATCGGCACCGGCCTCTTGCAAGGCTTCCAAAATGGGCATGGTATCGTGGAGCTTGGGATAGCCTGCGGTAAAGTAAATATTGAGAATTTGGGAGTTTTTCTTTGAAAATAGCTGTTGGAGTCGGTTCATATACTAAAAATTGTTTGCTTTTAAATTCCCCTCCTTAATTAGGTTTCATAAAAAAAGCGTTTTTTAAAATACTTTTGAAAATGAATAGAGGCGGACTTTAGTCCGGCGGTGATTACGTGTTTTAGTTAGAAGATTTCTTGAACTTTGAAATTTCGATTTGCAAGGCTGCCACCAAGTGCTCCAAATGCTGTTGGCCGGATTGGATGGCGGGCATTTGGGTACTGAAAAAAAGCACCGGAAGCCATATTTCAAATACTTCGCGCAGGCCTACTTTGCAAAGCGGGAAGTGCGGATGCTGGCTTTCTAATAGAAAATAACCTTCTTTTTCTAAGTGATTAGAGAGCTTTCCATAAAGTACCCCTTGCTTTTGGCTTACGAGCACCACTTGGCTTTCTTGCGGGAGGCGGTACCAGTTTGGCACATATTGGCCTACCACAATGGCGCGCGGCATGGGGAAATCAGCCCCCATCTCGAAGGCGCGGTAGCTTTCATTTTTATCTAAAAGGCTGAATTGCAGTTGGGGCAGGCTATGGATAAACTTTTCGTCTTCGTAATGTGCCAAATAGCTGAGCTGCAAGTTTTGCTTCACCAAAGCAATGTCTTGTCCAGCTTGTGGAGTAGCGATGGCAGCCTGCGGCTGTGGTGCCGAGAAAAGCGTATCGTCCAAACGGGCATAGCGCGAGGCTTCTTCGGGCTTGCTTTCTTTTTCGGCTTTGCTTTCTGCCTTTGTGCTGGCTTTTTCCTCAGATATTTCCTTCTTTTCGGGTATTTTGGCTTTGGGAATTTCGGCTACGAATTCTTCTTCTATTTCTTCTTCGAGGGGGCTTTCTTCCTCCTCATAGTCCATTTCTATTTCTTTATAAAAATTCACATTGCTGCCTTCGCCCTCCAATACGCTGGCGGCCTCGCGCACCTTTCTGATGTCGAGGGTGATGAGTTCATCTACCGTCAGGTCGAAGGCCTTTGCCATATTTACCAAGTTGGTAAGGTTGGGCGAGGCGCGCTCTTCTTCATAAGCACCCAGCAAAGAGCGTTTGATGCCTATTTTTTGGGCAAACTCTTCTTGGGTCATGCCGTGGAGGCGGCGGAGATAGCGGATATTGCGGCTTACGAGGGTCATAGAACAAGGCTCGCCCTTTTAGAAGGCAAGCGGGTGTGTTTAATTGAGATTTTTTTGTTGTGCGATTTTCTCTCGGATGCGCCCCTCGAGTACCAAGGCTTTGGGGAAGAGAATTTCGTTTTCGATGGCTGCGTGCTCCAGCAGCTCTTGCTCAAAGGCTTTCAGCTCCATAAAGAGTACCTCCAGATGCAAACTGGGCGCAGATCCCAAGTCGTAGTTGTTGGTAATGAGGCGAATGCCCTCCATCTCGTCGTCGTGCGTATCGTGGTCGAGGGCAAACTTTTGGATAGAGTGCTTTTCCATTTCTAAGAAAAGCAGCCCTTGGTTTTTGTGCTCATAGAGCGATTTTTCTAAGCCGAGGATATAGCCAAAGAAGAGGTCTTCCTCTTCGTGGATATGGTGGATAAAGTCTTCGGCAAAGAGCGGAAACAGCAACTGTAAGTCTTTGACCAGCGCGGGGTTTTGTATCTTGCGGCTGTCGAGGTGCTGTATCAGGTCTTGGAAATAAGGTAGTTTTTGATTGATAAAAACCTGATGGCTGTGGCGCAGGTAGGCGATAATCACCGATACCGACTCGCGCTTCAGGGTTTTGAGGGGCGAATGCTCCAAATCTTGCTGAAACAGCTCCAAACTTTTCAGAAGTGCAGGCAAATGAATGCGGCGATAAGCGCAAGCCTCGGCCAAGGTATCGTTTTCGTGTTGGTAAAAGGGAATGCCCAAACGGTGCAAAGCAGCGCCGTAAGACCAATCTTGGGTGAGGATACTTCGAATTGTTTGGTTTTGCAACATACCTATCGCTATTTATCAGACTTCAAAAGTAAGAAAATTTATCAAAAAACAAAATAATAAAGCGTTTTGTTAGAGCCATCCGCAAGGCTTGCGGCTCGAACAATAATTTATGTGGCGGCCAAGCTTTGCATCTGAATAAAATTTCTATTTTTGTAAGCTTGTTCCAAAGGCATGTAACCTCTTTGATATTTCCTCACTCAAACACACCAATATGAACAGTATTTATATCAAGTACATGGTTAGTGCACGATGCAAAATGGTGGTAAAAGAAGAACTCAAAAAGCTGGGCTTGCCGTATGATGTTTTAGACTTGGGCGTGGTAGAGTTGATTGAGCCTATTGCTGCTGAGCAGCGCGAAGCCTTGCGGGTGAACTTGCTGAAATCGGGCTTGGAGCTGTTGGATGATAAAAGAAGTATTCTGATAGAAAGAATAAAAAATATCATTATAGAGATGATTCATTACTCCGAAAACTTGCCCAAAGAAAACTATTCAGATTTTATTGCCGAAGAATTGGGCTACGATTATACCTATCTGGCCAATATGTTTTCGGAGGTGAAAGGCACAACCATCCAAAACTATATCATCCTCAACAAAATAGAAAGAGTAAAAGAACTCTTGCTTTACGACGAGCTTACGCTTACCGAAATCGCTTACAAAATGCACTATAGCAGCGTGGCGCACCTCTCCAATCAGTTCAAGAAAATCACGGGGCTGTCGCCCTCTTATTACAAGCAGTTGAAAAGAAAAAGAAGAAAAACCCTTGAAAGCCTGTGATTTACACAAGTTTTATTGGCAGAACAAAGTATTTTTTGTAGTGCAGAAGCTTTTATCCTGAAAAGTGCTTTGAATCACCTAAACACGGATTTATGCAATAATTTGCCCTCCTTTTGTAATACTTGTGGTCTCAAAAGCAGCGACCTTTGTGAAGCAATAACAAAGTTGCAAAGCTAAAAATCCAATAAAATGAAAAAAGTAATCATCACCCTAATGGCTGCTTTTGTACTCTTGACAAGTGCTACCAATGCGGTACAAGCCCAAAACCGCGCCCGAGTGGGTATCAAAGGCGGGCTTAATTTTTCCAATCTCTTCTATTCAGACAACAGTGCCAACACCAAAACGCTTGCAGGTTTTCATGCAGGGCTCTTTGCACGTGCGCCCATTGGAGGCATCGTCTCCATACAGCCTGAATTGTACTTCACTACCAAAGGCGCAGAAGTAAACTACAACAACAGTTTTGTGAATGGCACGGCACGCTTCAACCTCAATTATTTGGAATTGCCCCTCTTAGTTGTGGCCAATATTTCACCCTTGTTCAATGTACACGTTGGGCCTTATGTTTCTTATTTGATTAATGGCAAAGTGAGCAATCGCGGCAATATTAATGCTTTTAATTTTGAAGAAAACATCAATACCGACGATTACAACAAGCTGGACGCAGGCTTTGCCTTGGGTGCAGGACTTGACTTCGGAGGTATTGGCCTAGGGGCACGCTACAACTACGGCCTCACAAAAATAGGCAGAGAAAGAGAGTTTCTCGGAAGTAGCTATACCTTCCCCAATGCCCGAAATGGTGTAGTGAGCTTTTATCTGTCCGTTGGTATCAACTAAGCACGCTCACAAAATTAGCAAAAGGCCTTCTCAACCCTCGGCGGAGAAGGCCTTTTGCCATGAAAAGCCAAGCAGCTACTTGACTATCAAATAAATTATTCCTAACTTCGTTCTTTATTAGTATGTATGCCGAATATTTTAAACCAAGACTTTTATGACCAAGATTAAAGATAAAATCGTGCTTGTTACCGGAGGTGCCAATGGCATCGGTAAAATGCTCGGCGAGCGCTGCCTCGAAGATGGTGCTGCCGAATTGGTGATTTGGGACATCAACAGCAAAAATCTCAAAGCCACCGCCCAAGAATTTAAAAAGAAAGGTTATACCACCCACGCCTACTTGGTGGACGTATCTGATTTGGAAGACATCAAAAGGGCTGCAACCCTCACCCTCTCCGAGGTAGGGCCTGTGGACATCCTCTTCAACAATGCCGGCATCGTGGTAGGTAAATACTTTGAAGAGCATAGCCACGAGGACATCGAAAAGACCATCCGCATCAATGTACTCGGAGTGATGCACGTAGCAAGGGTTTTTATACCCGAAATGATGCGCAAAGGCGGCGGACACATTATCAATATCTCCTCGGCCTCGGCCTTTATCCCCAACCCCAAAATGTCGGTATATGCCTCTTCCAAGTGGGCAGTATTGGGCTGGTCGGAGTCGCTCCGCTTAGAAATGGAAGATACCGCCCCCCACGTAAAAGTAACTACGGTATGCCCCAGCTATATCAAAACGGGGATGTTTGAGGGCGTATCGGCACCGCTGCTGGCACCGCTCTTGGAGCCTGAGGAGATTGTGAATGAAATCATGCAGGCCATCAAAGACGATGAAATCCTTGTAAAAGCACCTCTTTCTGTCAATCTGATTCCTATTTTGAGAGGGGTACTGCCTACGCGTGTCTTCGACTTCTTTATCGGACGCGGGTTGAATATCTACAACTCTATGGCCAAATTTGTAGGTCGCCCTACCGCCGAGGCCATTCCCGACAAAGAAAGCAAAGATGTGTCGAAGGTAGAGTAGTAGATACGCACGTAGATACGCACTGCAGTGCGTATCTACTAGATAATATTCATCGCCAAATACCAAAACCCAACACACATGGCTACTACATTGGTAAAAAATACAGAAACAAAGGCCTCGCCG
>DAIQNQ010000083.1:0-4009 GCA_036788275.1 Thermonemataceae bacterium | reverse complement strand
CCCAACACACATGGCTACTACATTGGTAAAAAATACAGAAACAAAGGCCTCGCCGATTGCCGCCCTTGTGTCCGCCCAAAAGCAAGCCTTTTATGCACAGACACAAAGCATAGAAACACGGCTGGAACTGCTTGGCAAGCTGCGCCGCAGTATCGAAGCCCACGAGCAAGCCATCTTCGAGGCCTTGGCCAAAGATTTCTCCAAATCGGCTTTCGAGAGCTATGCTACCGAAGTAGCCATTGTGTTGGAGGAGATAGACTTCCTCAGCAAGCACTTGGCGCAGTGGGCAAAGCCCCAAAAAGTAAAAGGCTCACTCATCAATTTCCCTTCGAGCAACTACCTCTATCCCTCGCCTTTGGGCGTGGTACTCATCATTGGCGCTTGGAACTATCCCTTCCAGCTTACCATTGCCCCGCTGGTGGGCGCTTTGGCAGCAGGCAACCGCGCCGTACTGAAGCCCTCGGAGTTGGCTCCTGCCACTTCGGCGCTTATCAAAGAGATGATACAAAGTACTTTTGAGCCTACACAAGTGGCCGTGGTGGAAGGGGGCGTGCCCGAAACCCAAGCCTTGCTCCAGCAGCCTTGGGACAAGATTTTCTTTACAGGAAGCCCTGCTGTGGGTAAAATTGTGATGCGCGCCGCCGCTGAGCAGCTTATTCCCGTAACCTTGGAGCTGGGAGGCAAAAGCCCTTGTATAGTGGACAAAAGCGCCGATATAGACCTCAGCGCCAAGCGCATTGTATGGGGCAAGTTTTTGAATGGCGGCCAAACCTGCGTAGCGCCCGACTATGTGGTGGTACACGAAGACGTAAAAGCCCTGCTGGTGCTCAAAATGAGCAAATACATCACGGAGTTTTACGGGCCGGAGCCTGCTGAAAGCGAGGATTTTCCGCGTATCATCAACGAGCGCCATTTTGAGCGCCTCAAAGCGTATCTGGATGAAGGCGTAGCCGTGTGTGGCGGGCGCTGCGATGCCGCCCAACGCTACATTGCGCCTACGATACTCGACCAAGTATCTTGGCAAGACCAAGTGATGCAGGAGGAGATTTTTGGCCCTGTACTGCCCGTACTCACTTACAGCGAGGAGGCCGAGCTGATTGCCCATATCCGCAAGCTGCCCAAGGCACTTTCGCTCTATGTATTTTCCGAAAATCAAGCCTTCCAAGAAAAAATGCTCAATGCTTTGGATTTTGGCGGCGCTGCCGTAAACGATACCATTTCGCACTTTATCAATCCTTATCTGCCTTTTGGCGGCGTAGGCAATAGCGGTA
The DNA here is from genome assembly GCA_036788275.1 of Thermonemataceae bacterium. Lineage (GTDB taxonomy): Bacteria > Bacteroidota > Bacteroidia > Cytophagales > Thermonemataceae > DAIQNQ01. The sequence goes on along the minus strand of DAIQNQ010000083.1, from coordinate 2,738 downwards.
CGGGCGCTTACCACGGCAAGGCCAGCTTCGATACCTTCACCCATTACAAGAGTGTACTCAAAAAGTCCACTTGGCTCGATATACCCCTGCGCTACCCGCCCTACAAGGGCAAAATGGAGCTGCTGCGGCAGGCCTTCAAGTGGATGGCCTGACAAAAGGCGCGAAAAACAAGCGGCTCTTGTGCTGCGCTTGATTTTCAATAATTTATTTGCAGAAGCACTCCCAAAGCACTTTTTTCGATTTGTATTGAAAAAAAGTGCTTTTAAGTTTTATTTTCGGGGAAGCTTTTCTATATTTGCACCCTATTTAAAAAATTCATAACCCAATATTTATTTCATTATCAATGAATAATACGCATCAATACGAAACGGTATTCATTTTAACTCCCGTCTTATCTGATGAACAGATGAGGGATACCGTTGAAAAGTTCAGAAAAGTAATTACTGATGGCGGGGCAGAAATTATTCATGAGGAAAACTGGGGGCTGAAAAAGTTGGCCTATCCTATCCAGAAAAAAAGCACAGGTTTCTATCACCTGATTGAGTTCAAGGCACCTGCCAACTTCCTCAAGACATTGGAAATTGAGTACCGCCGCGACGAGCGCATCTTGCGCTTCCTCACTACGGCACTCGATAAGCATGCCGTGGAGTACAACAGCAGAAGAAAACAAGGTTTAGTAGGTAAGAAAAAAGAAGAAAAGGAGGCTTAATATGACACTCGTAAACGAACCCGTACATCGCCCGGAACCCAAAAAGAAATACTGCCGCTTCCGCAAAAACGGTATCAAATATATTGATTACAAAGATCCCGATTTCTTGGGCAAGTTTATCAATGAGCAAGGCAAAATTTTGCCCCGCCGCATTACCGGAAACAGCGCCAAGTTCCAGAAAAAAGTAGCTCAGGCTATCAAAAGAGCAAGACATTTGGCGATTCTTCCTTTCGTAACGGATTCTTACAAGTAATCCGCCAATTGGTTGTACCTCAAAAATAATTCAAACAATGGAAATCATCCTTAAAGAAGATATCGCAAAATTGGGATATAAAAATGACCTCATCAAGGTCAAAGATGGTTATGCACGTAACTATCTGATCCCACAAGGCTTTGCTATCGAAGCGACGGCCTCCAACAAAAAAGTGTTGGCCGAAAACCTCAAGCAAGTAGCACACAAAGCCGAAAAAATCAAAACAGCTGCCGAAGCTTTGGCTGCTTCTATCGGTGAACTGACTTTGGAAATCCCTGCCAAAGTAGGTGAAACAGGCAAAATTTTTGGTTCTGTAACCAATACGCAAGTAGCGGAAGGACTCAAAGCCAAAGGTTTTGATGTGGACAGAAAGAAAATCAGCTTCAATGCCGATGTGAAAATGGTAGGAGAGTACAAAGCTCTTATTGATTTGCACAAAGAAGTGAAGCATGAAATCACTATCAAAGTAGTAGCCGAATAAGCTGCCGCATACTTATAAAAGCCCACTAATCTTGCATTAGCGGGCTTTTTTTATATAACCCTTGCCCTATGAACCTCCAATTTCTCGCCGATAACTTGCTCAATCCGCCCATTCTCTTTTTCTTTTTGGGATTTGTGGCAGTACTTATCAAGTCTGATTTAGAGATTCCGCCTACGCTCTCGCGCTTTTTTTCTTTGTACTTGCTTTTGGCCATTGGCTTCAAGGGCGGTGTGGAGCTGGCACACAGTGGTTTTTCTTGGGAAATCGCCGGGGCACTCTTGGCTGCTGTGCTGATGGCCTCTGCCGTGCCTATTTATACCTTTTTTATTCTGAAAAAAAGTTTTAATGTGTATAATGCTGCTGCCATTGCGGCTACTTATGGCTCAGTGAGCGCGGTTACTTTTATCACGGCGGTATCTTTTCTCAATGACATGCAGCAGCCCTATGGAGGCTATATGGTAGCGGCATTGGCGCTGATGGAATCGCCTGCGATTGTAGTGGCAGTAGCTTTGGCACAGTTTTATAAAAATACTTCTGAAAAAGCTTCCAATCGCAAAAGAGGAGGGCAAGGAGCAATGGCACACGTGGTCAAAGATGCCTTTACCAATGGTTCTGTGGTATTGATTTTGGGCAGCTTGCTCATTGGTTTGCTTACCGGAGAGAAGGGCAGCGCAGCACTCAGCCCCTTTACCGGAGATATTTTTAAGGGCATGCTCTCTTTCTTTTTGTTGGATATGGGACTGCTGGCTGCGCGGCGTGTACGCAGTGTATTGCGTATCGGAGGCTTTGCCATTGCCTTTGGGCTGCTTATGCCTCTGTTCAATGGACTGCTGGGGATAGGGATTTCTTGGCTCATTGGCCTTTCTTTGGGCAATACCCTGCTCTTTACGGTGCTTTGTGCCGGAGCTTCTTATATTGCAGTGCCGGCAGCTATGCGCACGGCCTTGCCACGAGCCAATCCGGGTGTGTATGTACCTATGGCCTTGGCTATTACTTTCCCCTTCAATATTATCGTAGGTATTCCGCTTTATTATTATCTTGCTTCTTTGTTGATTCCCTCTTAAATTTCGTTTTATGCGCCCCATCAAAAGATTAGAAATTATTGTGGCCTCGCCCGATTTGCCCGAAGTAATAGACTTGCTCGAAGAGGTGAAGGTATCAGGCTATACGGTTATCAAAGATGTACAAGGCAAAGGCGACCGCGGCATACAAGATGGCGACGGCCTGACGAATGTGTTTCAGAATTCTTATGTACTCATTGCCTGCGACGAAGCACAGTTTGAGCAACTCAAAAT
>DAIQNQ010000082.1:10698-13065 GCA_036788275.1 Thermonemataceae bacterium | reverse complement strand
TTAGGAATGCAGCCACTTGGCCAGCAGCTTGCTCAACACAGGAAGCAACACATATACCATCAGGGGGACGAGCAGCAGGGTGAGCAAGAGGGTACGCAAAAGCATCGGCAGCGTGGCCAAAAAATCGCCAAGAAAGAAAAAAACAAGATTGATTGTCGGATAGATGGCTATCCAAATCATCAGGGCGGTTTTGTATTTGGGAACAGGTTTCATAAATTGGTTTCAAGGAAAAAGATACAAGCTATCAACACGCTTTCGGCCTCGGATAGTTTCCTCAAAACTGCCAGAGCAAGCCCACACCCTGCGGGCTGAGCTGTATGCTTTCTAAAACCTTGTGCAACTTAGGTGCTTCGGCTTGGTGAATGCCGTAGAGTGTGAGGTCGAATACAAACAAAAAAGCACCTTGCAGCAGCAAAGACCTGCCAAAACCCTCCCACATATCGGCACGCTCTCCGGCGTTTTTGCTGCGCTCGCGCATATACAGCCCAGCGGCCATATAGCCTACATCTAAGCCGGCATTGAGCAGGAGTAGGCTTTTGATTTGGTGGTGTGCGCTCACACTTTCGGCCAAGCCGAGGGTAGCGGGGTCGGTATGCAGGGCTTGGTAGTAGCCGCTTCCGGCCAAGGCCAAGTTGACGACATTCCAATAGATATTCATCTGATAGAAATAGCCATCTGCCCCCGGTGCTTGTCGCAGAGCCACGCCGCTATATGCCATATTGCCCAAAGCCCAAGAGCCGAGCGTAAGCATGCCTATTTTATTAATTTTTAATCTTTTTTGGTTGATTTCGGAGAGCTGTTCCTGCATTGGGGCTTGCGCCGAAAGCTCGCTGAAGCAAAGCAATACAAAAAACAGGAAATACAATCTTGAAAAGCCAAGAGAAGGTTGAGAAGGGCGTAGCATCGTTAGAGGGGATAAGGTACAGATAAGTTCACCATAAAATATTGCTTTTAGCCTTTGCCCAAAAGCAATTTACTGTATCTTTGAAACCGTTTAGCGAGTGAATAGTTTTATGATATACGCTTTTTTGTACGGCTTTGGTACAGGCATTTTGTTTAGTCTGATGCTTGGAACAGTGTTTTTTTCACTGATTCAAAACAGCATAGACAATGGCTACCGCAGCGGCGTACTCATTGCTTCGGGAGTGATTTTGGCCGACTTGATTTTCATTTTCTTTGCGCTTTTTGGCAGTTGGTTTGTGCCGCCTATTCCGCATTCCGATTTTATTGTGAGCCTTTTGGGCTTCGCACTGCTCTTTGCTTTGGGGCTGGTGAGCCTCATCAAAAAGAAGCCGCAGTTGGTATATCCCAAAACCAAAACGGGCAATATCATTTATTTTATCGTAAATGGCTTCTTGCTCAATTCCCTCAATCCAGTCAATTTCTTTATTTGGGTGGCCATCGTGGCCAAGCTCAACCAAGAGGCACTCACCGCTAATGAGATTTTGGTCTTTTTTGGAGGCTGCCTTTCGGCTATTTTCCTGACGGAGGTAGGTATCTCGGTGGGGGCAAGTGCCCTGAAGCGCTACTTTACGCCCAAAGTGATGCTGTACATCAATCGGGTATCAGGGCTTGTATTCATAGGTTTTAGCCTCAAGCTTCTTTATGATGCTTTTTCGATATATTATTGGTAAACATTGATGTTATGTCTCAACTTCCTATTATTACAGCGCCCGCCTCAGGGCAATTACTTTCGCCGCTACAAAAGCAATTCAACGAAAAAATCAAGCAAATTGAACAACTCAAAAACGACTTGGCCAACATTGATGCCACCGAGCAACAGCTACACAAAACCCTCGCCAAGAAGTTTCAGCCTTTGCGCCGCCAAATCGCAGAACAGCTTTGTATTTTGGTACAAGCCTTCGACTACGGGCACGGCTTCTTTAAGTTTAAAAAAGAAGAAAAAAATGCGCTTAAAGAGATGATTCAGGGGCATTTGAGGCATTTGGAGCAACTCCTGCAAGAAGATAATTTCCCTGAAGCGATACGCGAAATACATCAAAAATACCAAGCACCCCAACAAACATCTTTTACAGCGCTCCCTCCCGAAGATTTTGCTGATGCCCAAAGCAGCTCCCCCCAAGCAGCCGCTCTTCCAAATGATACAAGCGCAAAGCTTTATGCCAAAACCAGCAAATCGCTCTTCAACCAACTCAGCAAGGTTTTGCACCCCGATTTGGAGCCGGACGAGGAAAAGAAAAATGAAAAAACAGCCCTGATGCACAAAATTAATGAGGCTTATCGCAGCAAAGACTTCTTTGCGCTCTTGCAGCTTCATCAAAGCCATATTGCGCCCGAATCGCCCCTTGCCCAAAGCTCCGAAGAAGAAATGGAGCTCTACATTGTGCAGCTCAACGCACAAATAGA